>JBCCYD010000251.1:0-8712 GCA_039190385.1 Cyanobacteria bacterium P01_F01_bin.143
ATTATTCAATAACGCGATCGCGATCCAACAACAAAAGATTTCGTAACTTCTTCGTATCAAGTCTCGTTAACCATTGTTCCCCAGCATCCACAGTCTGTTCAGCTAATTCCTTTTTACCCTCAATAATGTCATTAATTCTCTCTTCTAAAGTGCCACTACAAACAAACTTATGCACCTGCACATTGCGTTTTTGCCCAATCCGAAAAGCCCGATCCGTCGCTTGATTTTCCACCGCAGGATTCCACCAGCGATCGACATGAAAAACGTGATTTGCCTTGGTTAAATTCAACCCAGTTCCCCCAGCTTTCAAAGAAAGAATAAATATTTTCGGGCCATTAGGATCATTCTGAAAACGATCTACCATTTCCTGCCTTTGCTCACGACGAGTGGCACCATATAAGAAGATCACTTCTGTTTGCAACTGCTTCTCTAAATAGAGTTTTAACAATTTACCCCATTCGGAAAACTGGGTAAAAATCAAAGCGTGATCTTCCTCTTCAATGATCTCTTCCAACATTTCTGTTAACCGCATTAATTTCCCAGAGCGAATGCCAAATTCTTCAGGTAATTTAGTGATTTTCTTCTTTTTAATACCTGCCAATTCTGGATGATTACAAAGCTGCTTGAGTCGCAACAATAGAGTTAAAATTAATCCGTGACGTTTAATACCATCAGCAGATTCAATTTCAACCATAGATTCTTCCACAAGTTTTTGATAGATTTCTGCCTGCTCTATAGTTAAACCGCAGAAAACATTCATCTCTTGTTTTTCTGGCAAATCTTGAATGATATTCTTGTCAGTTTTCAGACGACGGAGAATAAAAGGTCGAACAAGCGATCGCAGAATATTTAAAGACTGTTTATCACCATATTTTTCAATCGGCAAGACAAATCTTTTCTGAAAAAAAGCCTTAGTTCCCAAAAATCCAGGATTAAGAAAATCTAAAATTGACCATAATTCTACCAGTCGATTTTCTACAGGAGTTCCCGTTAAGGCAATGCGAAATCCAGCTGGAATTTTTCTCACAGCTTGAGATTGTTTAGCTCCAGAATTTTTGATATTTTGGGCTTCATCTAAAACAATTCCTTCCCAGTTAACTTTCTCTAACGTTTTGAGATCTCGATCTACCAAAGAATAGCTAGTAATCACTAATTGCTTGTTACTGACTTCCTTGGCAAAAGCATTGCGTTTTTTCCTTTGATATCCATGATGTACCCAAGTAGCGAGACCTGGAGCAAATTTATTAATTTCTCGCTCCCAATTATTAATCACAGAAGTGGGACAAATCACCAGAATTGGATTATGTAATTTATCTTGATTCTTTAAATTAAGTACAAAAGAAATGAACTGGATGGTTTTCCCTAAACCCATATCATCAGCTAAACAAGAACCCAAACTCCAGGTTTCGAGGAAAGATAACCAACCAACTCCTCGAGCTTGATAGGGTCGTAATGTTCCGTTGAGTCCTGGAATATCTGCGATCGCGTCAACAGCTTTGTTATCAGTCAAATTATTAATTAACTCGGCTAAAACTCCTGTAGCTGCAAAATCCACTACGGGTAATCTAGCCAAAGTCTTAGTATCTCCCGTGGCAATTCTGAGAGCATCTTCAACGGATAAAACTAATTGCTCATTAGATTTATTTAAGACCGCTTGGGCAGAATTTACATCCGCAGGTTGGAGCGCTAACCATCTGCCATTAATCTCGACAATTGGCGATCGCTGATCTAATAAATCTGCAAATTCTTTTTTAGAAATAACATGATCACCAACAGCAATTTGTAATTTGTATTTCAGTAAACTCTGTAAACTCAAGCGTTGACCTTTTTTGGTGGCAACTTCGGCATTAATTTTGATGCCCAATCTTTGCTCATTTTCTCCAGGAGTTAAACCGGGGGGGAAAATGACGCCAATGCCGTTATTTTGTAACTCTGAGGCAGTCGCGCGAATAAATTGATAAACTTCAATCGGGTTTAGAGTGCAACTTACGGGTTTGCTCTCTTGCAAGCTAGTAGTAATTATATCGTATAAGCGAGTTCCGAGACCTAATCCCTTTAATAAAATTTCTTGGGGATCTTTAATCGTTCTGTCTTGATAATGGAGAACGCGATCGCTACATTGCCAAATCGTTTCTGCATCAACAATAAAGTCTGAATCATCCAAAGCCTGTAAATAATATTTTAGTGACCAATCGCCCTGTTCCTTACTTTTTTTATTCCGAACTGGAGGTTCTAAGCCAAGTGCTAGTCGATAGCGATTTTTAGCTAAATTTTTATTATTTTGAGTAACCAGATATTCTTGAAAAGGTAGACTCCAATTATAAAGAGCATTTTGGAGACGATTAATATTTTTAGTTTCAGTTTCTATGGCTGAGGTGATTGTAGAAAGCGATCGCAGCCAGGGAGTCACCGCCACATTTTTCCCAGCAGAGCTAATACTTGCAATTTTTTCTTTGATTTGAGCATCAATAATTTTTGCTAAAAAATCTAAGATTAATTCTTGAGCTGTCATCTGATTAATATTGGCTTCAGTCTCATCACGATAGGCAAAACAAGAAGCAGGAACTATCTGGCAAAATTTTGCTAAACGAGTTCTGTCTATTTCACTATCCAATAAAGGTTGCCAAACACTAGAGCTATTTTCTTCTTTTTTTGGTTCAATACCAGGCAAAAACTTACCTTTAATAATTAAATCCCAACTCCAGCGATACAGATGAGACCAAAAAGATAATTCTGGGGCAATATATTGAGGATTATTCAAAGGAACTGATTGAAAAAACTTAATTGTCTGTTGAGGGGTTAAACCTACTCCAGATATTTGCCAATCATAGCCAACTATTTTTTGTTTACTATCAATTTCTAGAGTTGCTAAATTTTGTGAAAAAATTGGAGATATTTCTTTCTTACTTTGCTTAATACTTGGAATATTAACAATTTTACTTTGAGATGTAAAAGGATTAACTAAATCTTTGGCAGTAACTAATTTTAATTCTTTTAGTGTAGCTAATAAATCATTATATTCTAAGCAAAAAGGATGACTAGCTATTTGATGATCGCGCTCTCCAGCTTTTTCATTAATCAAAGAACGCCAAGTTTCGCCCCAAACAAAAAAGTAATTATCATCAATACCAGCAATCCAATTACCATGAATTATCGACATAAGCAATAAGCAGTTATCAGTTATCAGTTATCAGTTATCAGTTACTCAGTTCAACCTTACTGTAGTTTCAGTTGCACTTAAATGGGAAGTATCAGTTTGTAATGTAAGTTCACCATCACCGGCAAAATAAACAATTTGCGTTAGAGAGCATAAAGGAACTCTGAAAGTTGGATTTCCCCTGACTAATCCTCTAGTAATACCTAAAACAGAAGCTCCATGCCCTACCAAAAGAAGATCTTCGGAAAATTGCCCTATTAGTTTATTGGCTGTTTGCTTGGTACGTCTAGTAAGTTTGGCCTGGGTTTCGGGATAAGTTGGCGTAATTAGGGATTGATAACTCCAGTCAATCCGAGGAAATTCTTGAGCGAGAAATTCTTGAGGATGAATTTCGGGATAACCATCCATCCAATCGGGATTAAACCATTCACTTAGTCCTGCTTCTAGTTTGATTGGTAAATCTAATATTTGTGCTACTTCATTGGCAGTTTGAATTGTCCGCAAAAAAGGAGAGGAAACAATATGAGATATATTCTGATTTTTTAATCTTGTTCCTAATTCTTGAGCTTGGATAAAACCATCATCTGATAATGGGGGATCGTAACGCCTTCGGGCAGTATTAAACCATTCTGGGTTGACAAAATCCAGTCGATTTCCATGTCTTGCAATCCAAATAGTTTGTTTCATCAATAAAAAAAGAATCTTCTGATTTTCATCATAGACGTGCAAATGTACAGACGTGTCGGCGACACGTCTCTTCATGATTTCGCCTAATATTTTACTAGACTAATAATTGGGATATCAGGTAATTTGTCTCTGCCACCCAAATCAACTAGCTCGATTACAAATAGAAAGCCTAAGACTTCTACTCCGCATTTTCCTAATAATTCTGCTGTAGCTTTGGCTGTCCCTCCTGTGGCAATTAGATCATCAACGATTAGAACTTTGGAGCCTGGTTTCACCGCATCTTGATGAATTTCTAATTTGTCGGTGCCATATTCGAGATCATATTCAACAGTATGAACCGCAGCGGGAAGCTTGCCAGGTTTACGAGCTGGAACAAAACCAGCATTTAACTTATAAGCTAAGGGCGTACCAAAAATAAAGCCCCGAGATTCCATGCCTACGATATAGTCGGGAACTAGCCCTTGTTCCTGACATTTTTCGGCTAAAGCATCTATTGAATAGCGCAGTCCTTGCGGATTATTGAGTAAGGTAGTAATATCGCGGAAAATGATTCCAGGCTTGGGAAAATCAGGTATGTCTCGGATTAAAGATTTAAGTTCCATAAAAAAACAATCGGGATAGTCTGGTTATTACTACGTTACGTAGATTAGTTTTATTGCTACCCTAGGTAGCTGTGGCATCATGACATCGGAGAAAGTTAATCTTCTCCTATGAATCAAGCTAACGAAAACCTTGGAATATGTGCTTAATTTTAGAATGAGTCAATCTGCAAGTATAGTATCCGATCCTTCTCCCTCTATTCAAACCAAACCTGCAATTTTGCAAAATTTGCCGGATATTTCGTCTTCGACTACTAGATGTTCAAATCACACGCAGCAGCAAATTGATTTGCTCCTTCTGGCAATTGAAGCCCTAGAATTGGGAGCATCAGAAAAAATGTTAGCGACGATCAAACAATTGGAATTAGAAGAGATAATTCCTAGTCGAGTATTTTTGTGGCATTTGCGTTGTAGTAATCCGTGGCGAAGTTCTTATACTAGAGAATCATTGAGTTTAGATCATGCCAAAGTTTTGGTGATTTTGGTTGCTTCGCGAGCTAAGAAATTAACAGTGTTAATTCGACAACTATTGTTGGCTGAACAGCAGATGCGAACCAGAAATTTTCCTCTAGAAAATCATTATCGATTATCAGAATATCTCGAAAGATTTCGGGCTCATTTTCGCAGTCGGATGAATTCACGACGGACGAAAGTTGCTCTTTATTTAGCTTCGGAAGAACAACTAAATGAATTAGCTTTATCTTTGTTGAAAAAATTGTTGTTTTGTACGGGAACCAAAGGGGCACAAAGGCTTTGGTTTAGTTTATTTGACGGAGAAATATAAGTAACTATTTAATAAGTCTATGAGTATTCAAAAACAATATAAATTCCCTAACTGTACTTTATTAATAGACGGTTTTGAAGATAATCCTGATCTCACAGAGAGCAGTTCGGGTGGGGCTTCTACGATCGCGATTTTGTCCAATGCTGACTTACAATTTACTAGTTCTAATCAGACTGTAAGTGGGGGTCGAGTTTTTCTCGAAAATTTAGCGTCAGCGGTTAGTAGCTATGCTCAGGATTTTTTGAGTGGCTTATCTCGTCCTCAAAAATTACAAGCAGATTATCCGAAGATCACTATTGAAAAATCTGATAATCAAGATTTGCATCGTCTTACGGTTCAACAAGATCCTGCCACAAATCAAGAGAATCAAACTCTTTCGTTAAATTTAGTAGAATTGTTTGACTTGGTAGAAGTAATCGATCAATTTTATAGTGATACTCATGTTTTACCTGATGTTTCTTTAGAGCTATCAGCTATTAGTAAACGATTCCGTAAACCAGAAGAGCCTATCGGCGATCGCGTTATTCCTTTTGTTGCCGGCACAGCTAGTCTTGCAGTTGCTGCCGCTGCCTTATTTATGATTCCTACCCCAGAAGTTAAACAACAAGAAATACCAGTACCCATCGAAAATATTCCGGCAGAGACTATTCCTGAACCTCTAGAAACAACTCCGGAGGAATAATATTGTTCAATAACTAGCTTAAACAAAATCAGTAGCATCTAAATCAGCGATGTCAGTATTTTCTACTGCGGCAATAAACTCATTAAATCCATTTTGGGTAAATCTAATCTGGGCTGTGCTGCCGTTTTGCACAAAGGTTAAATCTTCAAAATTCATATCGATCCCTGCATTGGTAGCAACTCTAAATTTGTCTTCACCATCAACATAATCTTTTATGCGATCGGTATTGCCACCACGAGCAAGAATAAAGGTATCACTGCCTGCGCCACCCCAAAGAGTATCTAGACCTTTGCCGCCAAAAATAGTGTCATTGCCATTTTGTCCAAAAATGAGGTCATTTCCTGTACCACCAACAAGGAAGTCTTGATTTGCTCCACCAAACATGGTATCAGAACCATCATTCCCTAAAATAGTGTCATTGCCATTATTGCCGAAAAGACTATCATTTCCTAAATTACCAAAAATAGAGTCATTCCCTTGCTCTCCAAAGATGGTGTCTTTACCACTTCCTCCATTGAGCCGATCATTTCCAGACTGACCACGGAGACTATCATCCCCAAGGCTACCATTAAAACTATCATCCCCAATACCACCTATTAGAGTGTCTTGACCTTGTCCACCAAGGAGAGTATCTGCTCCAGCATTACCAATAAGGAAATCATTTCCAGAATCACCACGGATAATATCATCCCCGAGCCTACCAGCTAGAGTGTCATCACCTGCGCGACCGGAAAGGGTATCAGAATTCAATCCGCCTTCAAGAGAGTCGTTGCCATTGGTACCCACAATATCGTTACCAACGTTAGTAGATAAAAGATCACTACCGCCGAATACAAGAAAACTTTCCCCAGTCCGATCATAATCGTTGAAGTATGCACCACGTATGTCAACAATGAAATCACCAAAACCATCTCCATTGACATCCCCTGCATTACTTACGGAAGTTCCTAATAATTCAAATAATCCTGGGTTATTAAACCCATCAAGAACAAAGCCGTTAGTCCCATCAAGATCAGATATTTCCAGACGGCCGCTATTTCCAACATTATTACCACCAAATACTAAATAAATATCTCCTGGTTCAATACCATAGCCACCTCCGCTTGTGCCAATTAGAAGATCAGCAAAACCATCACCATTAACATCGCCTGCATTACTTACGGAAGTTCCCAAAAGGTCATCGAGACTATTAATAACAAAACCATTGGTTCCATCAAGAGCAGATGTTTCTAGGCTGCCGTTATTTCCAACATTATTACCACCAAAAATTACGTAACTTTCCCCTATGAATCCACTATCATATAATCCTCCTGCTCCAATAATGAGATCATCAATTCCATCACCATTAACATCGCCTGCATTACTTACGGAAGTTCCCAAATATTCAAAACCACGATCAGCCTGATTAAAAGCAAAACCATTGGTTCGATCAAGAGTTGCTAAGTCTAAGCTGCCGTTATTGCCAACATCACTACCACCGAAAACTACATAACTTTTCCCTGCGTCGTAAGCAAAATAATCACCATTACGATCGGCATTAGGCGCACCAATGATGATATCCCCAAAACCGTCTCCATTAACATCACCCGCATTACTTACGGAAGCTCCTAATTTATCATCAGCCCTATTTTCATTATCAGCCTCATTATCACTAATCTGAAAGCCATTAGTTCCATTGAGAGAGGCTAGTTCTAAGCTGCCGCTATTTCCAATGTTATTACCACCAAAAACTACATAACTTTCTCCTGCCGTTCCATTTGCGTCAGGCGCACCAATAATGAAATCATCAATCCCATCACCATTGAAATCGCCTGCATTGCTTACTGAACTATCAGAAAGATTATTGCCATTAATTACAAAACCATTGATTCCATCAAGGGCAGATAGTTCTAGGTTGCCACCATTCCCAACGCTGTTATCACCAAAAACTACATAGCTTGCGTCTGTGCTAGCAATAATAAGATCTTCAATTCCATCATTATTAACATCGCCTGCATTATTTACTGCACTACCAGAAAGATCACCAGCTTCGCTACCATTAATAACAAAACCGTTAGTTCCATTAAGATCAGATAGTTCTAGACTGCCATTACTCCCGACGTTGTTATCACCAAAGATCACATAAGTTTGACCTGCGTCGGCATTTCCATTCGGATCAGCAGAGTTTTCACTAATAACGAAATCGTCAAGTCCATCATTATTAACATCACCTGCATTACTGACTGAAATATCTGAAGAGTCAAATTCATCAATACCATTAACCCTAAAACCATTAGTGCCATTGAGGTCGGCTAGATTTATTGTGACTGGATTCATAATTGTTAGATTAGTGATTAAATATAGGTGATGACTAATAGGCTACATCAATGGTTATGTATAAAAATATACTTAATCCAATCTATAAATATCTGTTTCTTTTTTGTTAATGAGATTCTTATATTGGTCAGCATTTTAGTAATCAAGCTTATCTGCGATCGCGTTATTCCTTTTGTTGCTGGTAAGCTATTTAGCACTTAACTTTCCTGTTAGGCTGAAGTAGTGCGGCATAGTAGTCAAATTTTGAAGTTTAAAAACTATAGATATTAAGTTATGGATAAAAGGAAAAACAGATCAGCTCATGGAAATTCAGCGCCATCATATGTAATCGAAGATGATCTCGATAATGCTTATAAGCAAATGGCTGAAGATGAAGATAGAGAAATTGATGCAATGGAATGGGCCGAGGCCCTAATTTCCGACATTAGTACTCATCATTCGCGTAAGAGAGACTAAGAAAAGATACCTAAAATGAAGCCCGATGCTC
>JBCCYD010000252.1:0-8705 GCA_039190385.1 Cyanobacteria bacterium P01_F01_bin.143
CTAACTTACTCGCCTGTAACAATAAATAAAGATAATCTTCTCGCAAAGAAAGTATTACCCTGACAAATCTAGTTTCTAAACATTGAGCTAAAAAATCCCAAAAAGCTTTTTGCTCTGATTTCTTTTTATAGTCAAAGAAAAACTCTTCAAACTGATCAAAAATTAAGACCGTTAACAGATAATTGTCACTATTCTGTTCCAATTGTTTTAAGATATCTGCCGTTGAATCAATTCGCTCAACAATTTTCAGATTTCTTTGTAACTTAGTTTCTCCTACTGATAATTTATCAATCAAGCTATTAGCTAATTCTTGCTCCCAGTTCGAGTAAACTCGCAAATTCAAAGTTATCAAATCTCGTTTGCCAATTCTGCCTTTTCTTTGCAAACTTGGTAATAATCCAGCTTCCACCAGAGAACTTTTGCCAACTCCCGATTGACCATAAATAATTGTTAGCTTATTAGACTCTGTAGCAATTCTGCTTATCAATTCATCAATATCCGATTGCCGACCAAAAGCTTGAGCTGATTCAAACTGTTTCAGTCTGACCGCACCAACAAAAGCTGTCAAACCAATTTCTTGCTTGAGATTTATTTGTTCTTGTTTAATCTCATATGCCTCGACATAATATTTTTTCGACCAATAGGAACAACGTAATCTTTCTAGTAGACGCAGATAAGCCAAAGGTTGATGACGAGTTCTAATGTTGCTCGCTTGCTGATAATCTAAAACCGATCGCTCATGATTTCCTAATTCTGATAACGCGATCGCAGATAAAAGCCAAAACAAACTTGTATCCCCTTCTGGTAAAGTTTTAATTGCTTCTTCTGCTAATTTAGCAACATTCAGCGCATCTTGATATTTTCCTTGCTCTAGATAAAATTCACCTAGAAAACCATAGGCTTGAGCTAAACAAATGGAATCTTGATATTCTTTCTGTAACTGAATAGATTTGAGCGCTAATTGCTGTAAATCATCCCAAGATTCTAAATTAATTAAAGGTTCTCCTAAGCAATTGATAAATTTCGTAAGCTTATCCTGTTCTTGCTCAAAAATAGCAATGGTTTGTTCAAAAGCTTGATGCGCATCTTGCCAAATTTTATGACTATCATAATTAATATTGACTGCCAACTTCTGATAACTTAAGCCAATATGAAACAAGATAATTGCTACTTTTAAACTGTTTTCATTTTGCGATCGCCAGTAACTGAGACTTGCTTGATATTTCGCGATCGCCTCTAAAAATTCTTCCTTAGCATAATGCTGTCTGCCAACAATAAAATCTAAATCAGCCTGAGATTCTGCCGATAATTCATGTTCTAATCTCGCTAAATCTTGTTGAGCAGCTTGTAATTCTTCATAATAATTAGTACCTAAAATATCCTCATTAGTTAAAAACTTTTTACTGCCAATTTCTAAACTACGCGCAAAAATAAGATCAGCTTTTTCCTGTATTTCCTGAGCCAAAATATCCGAATCAGCAGCAGTAAATCGAAAAGAAGCCGGTGACCAATTAATAAAATCTTGAGCGAATTCCTGTAACTGCTGCAAAACTCGATCATTAGTCCAGAGAACTATCGGGAAAGGAAAATTCTTACGAAACTCTTCTCGTACTTGGTTGGTCGCCCTGAGCAATTGCTCTAAATCTGTTACCGACTCTAGACCAGTAACTATCAAAACTGCGGGTGGTTCTGCTGATTCTAGTTGACTTTGAATTGTTGTGTAGAGAGTCGTATCGGTAGATTCTAATTTTAATACAGTAATCGGTTCAGTAGAGATAGCTTGTAACTGTTTAATTATCTGTTCCTGAATAGTCTGGTAATTACAATAGGCCAGTTTCAGAGAAAATTGTCCGAGATCCGACGCGATCGCCCAAGACAAATCTTCTAACACATTCTGATTCTCTTCAGAAATTCTCTCTACTGAAACCATCTCAACCGCTTCCTAAACATTTCGTACAGACGTGTCGCCGACACGTCTCTTCATTACTTGTGCTTTATCTTAATTGCTCCAAATCAGCTAAAATCGGATTTACCTCATACCAAGAACCCTCATCATCTCTATATTCATAAACTAACAAAGTCCGAATCAACTTTTGATAATTGACATCTCCGGCTAATCCTTTCTGTTGTTTAACTTGCCTCAATAGTTCCCATTCATCGTCAGTAATATTGTTCAAATCATCAGCTTTTTCATTGACTACTGTTGCTTGGAGCTGTTTTCGCGTCAGGGGTAATTTCTTTTCTTTGCGAATCCAAGTATTAAGCAATCTCAGCAAATTCCTCACATGTCCACCACTATGAAGACATAATTCATCCAAAATCTCCTCACTGGCGAAAAGCTGGGGAATTTGGGCAAATAATTCGGGACTATCTTTTAATTCAGGATAAGCCCGAGTCAAGATCATTTGTTTGAGTAATTTCATGCCCAACTCGTGAGTCGTCCCATCGCGCTTTTTGATAGGAACCATCGGTAAGACAACTATTGATTTAAACCTATTCCTCACAATGGGAAAATCATCAGAATGGCGCAAAGCTAAAGGCATAGTATAAACGACATGACAATCTAATTTATTGAGCTTTTCTCCGCGATCGGCAAACAAAAATTCTGGCTGAAAACGTCCATTATTTTTGGCAACATTATCTACACGATCTAGATTATCGACAATAACTACTAAGCCTTGTTTGCCCTGAGCTTTTAATGTTTGATCTGCTGGTTGAAATAATCCCTCATTGAGAACATCGAGAATGGCATCGGTTTTCGGTTCTAAATAATCCTTCAGGCGATCGCGTAAATTCCCATTCCGCTTAACTTTAGTATTAATCTTCCCAATCAAAGTCGAGAGCGTAATGTTTGCGCCTTCAGAACCAACTGAAACATCAAAATCGCCAACTCCAGGAATTTTGCCCTCGGTGGTTAGTTCTATTTCAAGACTCAATAATTTAGCAGCTTTTTGTAATAGCTTTTTAAAACTAAATTCCTCATCTTGTTCAGGAATAGATTCGAGACTAGTACTCACCCGACGCGCGATCGCAAGCAAAATATCGCTAACATCAACATTTGCCAGATCTAAATCATCAGTAGATTCAAAATAAACTACATGAAATTGCTCTCTCTCTAACTCCTGTTTGAGACGCAGTAACTCCGTTGATTTGCCACAACCAAGATGTCCCGTAAACAAATTACAAGTAAAATATCCTGGCTCAGCCCAGAGAATATCCACCTTAAGATCTTCAATAACCTGCCCACCCCTGACTGATGCGAAGTCGATATATTTCTTGGCATCTTCCGGTTCTTTGATATTTAGGGTCCTCAGAGGATTAGTAGCTCGATAAAACTCCTGTGCCGTTAAATTCCCCATTAATTTATAGCTAAGTTTTACAATCAGTTTTTTTAGTATCTTAACTATAATTTGGTAATCAACTGTATTTCATGTCACAAATCTAAACATTTTTTATAATAATCGCAAATTAATTGATCTAGTAGGGGCGAACGGCCGTTCGCCCTTATCAGATATTAGATATTAAAATTTACTAGCCCTAACCATGACTAAGGAAAGTAGGGATAAATTTCTTCGTCAAATAATTTACGAATTTTGTTTCCTCTTGCTGGATTATTTTTACTAGTTCGTTCAATTAAATCTTGAACTAAACCATCATAATCTTCTCTAACGTCATAATCTATTCTGTTAGGAGAAACAGCTTCTTTTAGCCAAGTCGTATGAACCGTAAACCCAAAATTCATTTTCGGATGGCTTAGTTTGTACAATGGCCCCTGCTCTAAATTAGTAGCATCAAAAATCCATAATTCACTGGATCGAGACCAATTATCAGAATCATCACTAGTAGCAGGTTCACTGAAAAATTCATCAGAAGTTAGCACCACACAAGCGATATAACCATAAGTCTGAGGACTATAATCTTCAGGGGGATTTTCTGGTTTCGGACGAGGGATAAATTGGGCAGAAGTACCTAAAACATGCTTGTTCCCTTTTTTAAATTGATACTCATCGATAATTTTTAGATCTACTTGAGGATTATTTTGAGTGTCTGCCTGGGCGTCTATTTTTAGATGACATAAGCTCGAAGGAATTCCCTTATAGGTTTCTTGAATAACCTTTTTCCAAGGTACAGTACGTTGCTCATTGTGCTCATTTATATGCTCATCTGCTATGGGATCTTCTGGATAATATTGATATTGCTGAGCAGCTCTAGTTGTGAGTAAATCTGGCCAAGCACCCCAGCTATTCCAATAGATATCAGTAAATTTGTCTGTTGCCTGTTCATCTAGATAGGCACAAAAAGCAGTGGCCCAAGTTAGGGGAAAATCAGGATTATTTTCCGAATAACAAGCGGTATCTGAGTCTAAAACTTCTGCCGTTTCTCCGTCAATAATCCAACAGCCTAAAAGACTAGCATCCATTGGCCCGACAACATTGCCTGCTAGCTGTCGAACCCGAGAAGTTAAAACTGCATCATCGTAGAGATCTTCTTTGCTATCATCATCACGATTATCGTAATAAGAGGTATCAAAACTACGAATACATTCAGCGATATCAGAAGCAGCTAAATGAGAGGCATGAAGCACAATCCGATCATGAGGATTTTTGTAGTCAACTAGATAATGAGAAAATTCAGGTTGGAGATTGATTTCTTTGGCGATCGCGACTGGGAATTGCTGCTTTTTTCTCAAAGATAGAAATGACCACCAAGGTTTTGGTCGATTCGCGGCTTTTTCTAAGTCTTCTCTTTTCACTATGTATAGTTTAGTACTGGGGAATTGGGGGTAGTCTAAGAAATCTGCTAGCAAAATTTTGAGACTATTGAAAGCAGTAGCTCTTTGATAGGGAAGAGTATTTTCTAAGGAAAACTTAAATGAAGATTCGGCAATAAGTAAATATTTTTCAGTTAAGCCCATTTGATGAACTGTCTGATCAATTATCAAAGGTTTTTTGCCTGGTAAGAGAATATTCCATTGTTGTTCAATATCAACTTGTTGACCATCCCAACGCATTAGATGAACAAAGTTATGTTTAGCAAATTTTTGGCAGATATTCGAGAAAAAGCCTACAACCTTAGCAGAAGATTTGACAAAGTTTAAGAATTTTCGGTATAGCCCCAGAACTCCAATAACTAATTGTGACGCATTAGGATTTTTTTCTAGGTTGGCAATAGATTGTGCATTATCTCTGAGTCTTGCATTAATAGATCGTGACAAGCCAATCATTGTCCAAAAGGATTTACCGACATTAATGGTATAAACCTTATTTTCATCGGGAGCAAAACAAGGATGGGCAGAAGTCATCAATTGTTTAAATGGTTGCTCGGGAGTAGGTAACATACTTGCCCAATCACCACTTTGGCCCACTGGATTAAGAGTTTCTAAGGTTTCTGGATCTAATTCATGGGGACGGCCAACATCCCAAGTCACTAATAAACGATCATTCTCATCTGCGGCGGTCTTGAAAGGAAGAAAAGCTGTATTAACTTGATTCCGCGCACCCAATGATTCAGGCGCATTTCGAGAAATTCCCAAATCGACAAAACCCAGTTCTTTATAATCTTTTGTCGGATCTAAAGTTGCTTGATCTGCATAATAACAGGGCGGTTTCATCAAACGAGTCTTGAGAGTTGCCCCTCTATTTTGAAAGCTTAAACGGTAAATCATGCCATCTCCGTTATACAGAGGAGTCCAACCATCTTTAGAAGACCAAACAATCTTCTGTTGATCATTTTGAGCGTTGGGATTTACTTTTTGTGAAGCTGCCGAACCGACAGGACTAAGGATAAAAACATGTCCTTGAAGGTCTTCTGGCAATTCGGTTTCTTGATCTGTTAGGCCATTTCTGACTGTTAGTTGCAATGGTTGATGATCTGCATCTTGCCCATAATATTCATTTCGGCTAACGGCTAAAATTGTTTGAGGAAAATAGGTATTAGGATCAGAAGTTTGATAAGTTTGTTCTACATTCGGTTGCGCTTGATTCATCTTAAATGTTGTTTTCCTGTTACAAAAGACTTCTCTAGGTAAAAATGACCTTACTATTTACTTAGGTAATTTGCCGTCTTTTTATGCCAAAGAATAAATATCCTCATATTTCTTTATCTTTATTATGATTTTTTGCTCTAGTCAGTTACGAAACTTCATCTTGAAACTTCCTGTAATAATTTTCCCTTTGTTGTTGGTTGATGGGGTGCAGGCTCAAGTAAACAGCGATCGCAGTTTAAGTACCGAAGTCACAACCCAAGACAATCTGAACTTTACCATCACTGAAGGCGATCGCGCAGGAAATAATCTATTTCACAGTTTTCAAGAATTTTCTGTACCCACCAATGGTTCTGCAATTTTTGAGAATGCAGCAACAGTTGAGAATATTATCAATCGGGTTACCGGAGATTTCTCTTCTAATATTGATGGCTTAATCGAAGCAAATGGTAGTGCCAATGTATTTTTGATTAATCCCAACGGAATTGTCTTTGGCGAAAATGCTGTTTTAAATATTGGTGGTTCTTTTATGGGAACTACAGCGGAAAGTTTATTATTTGAAGAGGGCTTTGAGTTTAGTACCCTTGATGATGGCTCAAAACCTTTGTTAACAGTTAATGTTCCTTTAGGTGTGCGGTTTGGCAATAATCCCGCAACGATTACCAATCGTTCTCAAACAACAATCCCCAATCCTGATCCTACTGTTGAGGCTCCTATCATAATTGGGTTATCTACAGCACCAGGAAAAACCCTAGCGCTGATTGGAGGAAATATTGAATTCGATGGCGGTGTAATTACCGTAACTCAAGGGAAAATTGAATTAGGAAGTGTGGCAGATAATAATGTTGTGACTTTTAATGTTGCTACCGATAGTTGGATTTTTGATTATGGAACAGTAACTCAGTTTCAAAATATTACCTTAGATAATCTTGCCTTAGTTACAGCTAGTGGGGAAGGTGGAGGAGGAATTAATTTACAAGAAGTATTCGTAGTTCCCAGTGGTGAAAGTGGAGGCGAAATTCATATCCAAGGAAAAGAAATTCGAGTTTTAAATGGTTCAGAAATTTCCTCGGATACTTTTGGAATAATAAATGGCAAAGACATCACAATTAATGCTTCTGAGCTAGTAGAAATTCGAGGTAGTGATCCTACTTTAAATAATATAGATCCTTTGGTTCCTGGTGTGATTGTTCCTTTGCCAAGTAAGATATCTACCAATACTTTTGCTCCAGGAAATGCGGGCAATATTAATATTACAACAGGCAACTTATTAGTGTTGGATGGGGCAAAAATTGAACTACAAACTATAGGTAATCCGGCGAATACAGACACAACTTTTGGTAGTGGAGGCAATCTTGTGATAAATGCCAAAGAAGCAGTAATATTGCGAGGTAACAAATCATTTCTAGGAGTCACAGATGATGTAGAAGATGAAATTTTGCCTTCGTTAACAGTTGATGAAGCAATTGATATTAGTCAAGCTAGCACCATTTCCACTGCTTCTGCTAGTAATGGCGTTAGTGGAAATGTAAACATCACAACCGACAATTTATCTATTTTGGAAGGTGCTATCATTGCGACAACTCCTTTAGCTATGGGAGATGGGGGAGACATTACGGTTACAGCAAGAAAATCAATAGAAATTGATGGAGTATCTCCGCGTACTGGAAGCATTCCTAGTACATTAGGGGCTAACACTTTCGCTCAAGGGAATGGTGGGGATATTGATATAATTTCCAATCTAATCAATATTAATAATGGTGGAACTATTAACACCACAACAATTAGCAATAGCAAGGCAGGCAGGATTGAAATTCAAGCTTTAAGAATCAATATTAATGGTATTTCAGATAACAGAACGTTTTCCAGCAGAATAGGAACGGAAGCTTTAAGAATAGAAGGCTTAGAGTTCAATAGTGGAACAGCTGGTAACTTGGAAATTATTAGTGATTCACTAACATTAAATAATCAAGGGGTTATTACTGCCAACACCTCATCTGGAGATGGTGGCAACATTACAATTGATATCAAAAATAATCTTATCTTGAGAAATGATGGTGAAATATCTACAAGAGCATTTGAAAATGCGAATGGAGGAAATATCAATATCTCGGCTAATTTTGTAATTGCTCTGCCATCAGAAAATAGTGATATTTTAGCCAACGCTGAAAGAGGAAATGGTGGCAATATTACAATCACGACCGAAGGAATTGTGGGACTGGAAGTAACAGAGGGTTCACTAGGTAGTGATCTTAGTGAAATCAATGCTAGTTCTGAATTTGGACAGAATGGCTCGGTGACAGTCGTTACTCCAGATGAAGAAACAGTACAACCAGAAAGAGATGTCAACAGAAATGTATCAAGTTTAGATAGAAATTCCTTAGATAACTATTGTCGTAATCTTGGGAAAAGTAGCTATACAGTGACTGGTCGTGGAGGTATTCCATCATCTCCAGAGGATAAAAATTTGGGTTTTACTAATTGGGAAGATTGGCGCATTATGGAAGAGGAACCCAAATCGCAAACAAATTCGCAGAATACTAATCCCAATTCTGAAATTACAGACAACCAAGAACTTGTAGTTGCTCCCCAGTTAGCTCAAGGATGGGTGAGAAATGAAAAAGGACAGATTATCCTAACTTCTGAACCTTTAGTCATTACTCCTCATCCTCAACAATTAACTAACCCTGGTTGCTGAATTAAGGTAATAGTAGCAATTCCA
>JBCCYD010000253.1:0-8683 GCA_039190385.1 Cyanobacteria bacterium P01_F01_bin.143
CAGGAAATTGCTGCTGAAATGCTTCAAGCATCCGTCCAAAAGTTTTTTTCTCCACTCCAAAACGTCGCTTAAACTTTTTGGAAGATAAGTATTTTGCCTTGATATACTTCATAAGTTAGATAGAAGAGAATGAAAAATTTTCAATCATACCATAAAATAATTTTGCAAGAGCTCTAGTGACTATCACGTCCCTTAAATTGTAAAGTTTTATGACAAAACCCCTAATCATTGGTGTCAGTGGCGCTTCTGGCCTGATTTATGCCGTACGCGCTATCAAATATTTACTAGAAGCTGACTATGCTATTGAACTAGTTGCTTCTCGGGCAGCGTCGATGGTTTGGAAAGCGGAAGAGAATATTAATATGCCAGCTGAGCCTGATTTACAAGCAGAATTTTGGCGAAAACAAGCAGGAGTTGCAACCTCAGGAAAACTCACTTGTCACCGTTGGGGAAATGTGGGCGCAAATATTGCTAGTGGTTCCTTCCGCACCTTAGGAATGCTGATTATTCCCTGTAGTATGAGCACGGTCGCCAAAATTTCTGCGGGCTTAAGTTCCGATCTCCTCGAAAGAGCAGCCGATGTCCAAATAAAAGAAGGTCGTCCTTTAGTTGTTGTACCCCGAGAAACTCCTTTTAGTTTAATTCATTTACGTAATCTGACAGCTTTGGCTGAAACTGGAGTGAGAGTAGTTCCAGCGATTCCTGCTTGGTATCATCATCCGAAAACAATCGAAGATTTGGTTGATTTCGTGGTAGCCCGAGCCTTAGATCAACTAGATATTGACTGTATTCCTATAGAACGTTGGGAGGGTTATTAAGCGTCTGGGGAAAATTAGTTCTGTATTTTGATCCTCAATATCGAAAACCCAATAAATTCCAGTAATTAAGGAAAGGAATAAATCCTAAAGCTGTTAGAGAAACTAAGGAATAATGGATTTGAAGCAGCAATGACCATTCATTATTCATCCAAACCAGAATAGCAAGAAATGGTAAGCTAACAGCCAAAATAGAAGTAACAATAGGAATACACAGTAAAAAAATTGCGATCTTGGGCATGCCATAAGTAAACTGAAGCCACTTGTCAATTCGGCTTAGTAAATTAACCAAAAGCATCCCCAAGATAAAAACCAGATTCAGTGTGCAAGTCAATCCAGCCAATAATTGCAACCATTGATCTACCAAATCTCCGAAAAATCCTGTCCAAGCTAAACTGCTGACAATAGATCCTGAAAGAAAAACCACTATAAACACTCCCATCATAATCCAATGAAAGGTGTTAGTTTCATACCAAGGTAATTTTTCTAATACTCCGTTGCTAGTCAATAGTTCTGTGATTTTGCCATTATCATCTTCTTTAGCAACCAGACAATTATCCCGATCTATTTTTTGTAATAGTAATGGTTCAACTTCTAGGTATACAGAGTTAGAGCTGCCTATTGTTTTAGGGATAATCAGAGTCCCGTCAGCTTCTGCTTTGAGACGAAAAGAAGGAGAAAATAATAAAAGCACTTTCTCCAATGTCTTCCTCGCATAACGATTATTGCGATAGCTTGCTTGATAGCGCTTGAGACTTGGCCGATTTTCTGGAGATGGCGATCGCGAAACAGTATTTTTAGGGACTGGAAAATAGCGTTTGAAAAATTCTTCGATGAATTTGCCAGATATCCCACTCATCCCATTACTAGAGATGAAAAAGCCTAAATTATGATCAGGCAATAAATATAATAGGCTGGCAAATCCTGATATCCCACCACCGTGAGCGATCGCTCTTTCTTGATTATATCGCCTCTCCATAAAACCCCAGCCCATTCCCGGTAGACGAGGATCTTGGGTAAATTGCTGTTGTTGCATTTGTCTGGCGGTAGTTGCGGCTAAAATTCTTTGGGATTCAAATTCGCCATATTCTAGATGTGCGATCGCAAATTTAGCCATATCTGTTGCTGTAGCATTTAAAGCACCAGCAGGAGGGATGTGAATATGTTGAAATGGCAAAGCTTGATAAGTTTTCTGTTTCCTTCGATATCTATAACTTAAAGAGAGTTCTCTCTCTAAATGAGATGGCAGATCGAAACTACTATGGTTCATTGTTAAAGGCTTGAGGATCTTTTCCTCGATGTATTGACTGAAGGGAATTCCAGAAACTAACTCGACAAGATAACCAGCCAAACCATAACCATGATTGGAATAGCTCATCACTTTTCCTGGTGGTAGCACACGGGCGGGCATTCTCGACCCTAAATATTTTCCCAAGGGCATTATACCTGAAGCTTCTAGAGTAGAGATGCCGATCAAACGTTCGTCGAAACCAGCAGTATGAGTGAGCAAGTTGGCAATAGTTATGGGTTGAGAATAGTTGTTTTCGAGCTGAAAATCTGAGAGATATTTATTGACATCGTCATCTAGATTGAGTAATCCTTGTTCTACCAATTGCATGATTGCTGTGGCGGTAAATAGCTTGGAAATAGAACCAACTCGAAATAAAGTGCGATCGGCCAATACTGGGATCTGTTGTTCTAAATCTGCATAACCATAGCCCTTGGCGAAGAAAAGTTCTCCATTCTGGACCAGAGAAAAAGTCACCCCAGGAATATGCGACTTTTCCATCTGTTCGGCCATAAACTCATCTAGCCAAGTTTCTAATTCCTGCGAGGAATTCACGATCGCGTTAGTCATTAGTTTTAAATTTCAACCTATAGAATTCAACAGTTCATAACCACCCAAGAATAAAAGCCAAGCTACAACCACGAACCAATGAAAGATAACTGGTGGCCAAATGGAACGAGTTGTAAGATATATTATCGTGCAGCAAAAACCCAATAATGTAGTCTCAATTAAGAAGATAGGACGAATAAATGTCATAAAATAAGTTGTCTCGCGTCCCTTTAAACCATTGATAAAATCAGCAGCTAACCCTCCTGGTAAATGAGAAAAAACATAAAGAAGTAAACTAATAACACCCCATTGCAAATCTTTTTGTTTATTCGATCGCTCTGCTATTCCAGGGATAAAAATAGCTCTAAATACTATTTCTTCAAAGACTGAAGGAATAAAGAAAATATAAGAAAATTGCTCTAAAAAGAAAATTAGACTAAATTCTGGAGCTAGTTTAAACTCAATAAAATTAGTAGCAAATCCCATCACTAACATAATCGAAGCAAAGACTAACCAAATACCAAATATCCATCTCCAATCATTGACCTTGGGAAGTTGCAGTAATGAATTGATAATGCGTTGTCGTAGTTTATCTAAGAAATTGCCGAATCTAAGCCAGGTTTTAATCGGTTTTCTTTCTGATAAAAGCTCGGAAAGCGTAACTACCTTGTAACCTCGGTTTGTTAATTCAGGCAAAACTTCTTTTAATGCTTCAACAGTGCGATCGCCTCGCTCACTATTTTCTCCTCGATCATGCAAGATAATAATCGAACCATCACGCGCATTATTAAGAATAAACCGCTCTGAAAATCTAGGTGATGAGATATTAGTATCAAAAGGCCAAACGAATCCTAATGCGGTGCGGTAATTATATTTTTCATTGGCAATTTCTACCATTCTAGAAGTCGCAAAACCACTACCTGGCCTAAACCAAGTTATTTCTGGATATTTTTGACTTTCTTGAGCAACTTCCTGCAATAGTTCATGAGTTGCTCCTAATTGCGCTGCGAAATCTTGATCTGATAAGGAAATAGTTGGAGCATCCGTTGCCATATGATTGCCCAGTTCATGGCCTTGTTCAACAATCTTTTCTACTACTGCTCGATTTTCTTGGAGATGTTTTCCAATAATAAAAAATGTTGCTGAAGCTCCATTATCTTGAAGAACTTCTAGCATGTCTTGAGTTGAACCTAGAGAATCTGGGCCATCATCAATAGTCAGGGCAACCAGCTTTTGTTTCTGTCGATTTTTGTTTGGCCTGAGCTCCCAAATAGCATCTGGGCAAATTAGGGGAGATATCAAATAAATTATCCATCTGGCACGAAAGAAAATAATTAACAGCAGAATTAGAATTATTAAAATTAGACCCAATGACCCAATGAGACCTTGTTTAATAGCGAAAATAACTATTGTCAGAAGACCTAATGCGATCGCGAGAATTTGGGGAATTTTTGAACCAGAATTACCGCTATTAACTTGATTAGAATTCGACATCGATTTTTATGACTTTGAAGAATGTAGGATAAATATCATTAACCCTTGATGGTAAAACACTTTAATTAATCTCTATTTGCCAAACTTAATACTGATAGTCCACTGATTCTTATGGTACTATCTGAATCATAACGAGGGTATTAGGCGTTAATTCGTTTGCTATTTTCTTAATTAACCCCTTTGTGGTGTAGGAGTTATTTCAGTGAAATCTAATTTTTCTCAATCATCAGAGTCTAAAACATCCTCTCAGCCACTCCGTATTGGGGTTATTGGCGTAGGGAACATGGGAAGACATCATGCTCGAATTCTTAGCTTACTCAAAGATACTGAGCTAGCAGGAGTTGCCGACCCTAACGTGGAAAGAGGTTTGGAAATTGCAACTCGCTATCGAACCCGTTTTTATGAAAATTATTTAGACTTATTACCCCATGTCGATGCAGTTTGCATTGCTGTTCCCACCAAGTTACATCATCAAGTGGGACTTGATTGTCTCCAAGCAGGAATACACATTCTACTGGAAAAACCGATCGCGGCCTCAATTCCCGAAGCTGAATCTTTAGTCAATGCCGCAGCCGAATCGAATTGCATTCTCCAAATTGGTCATATCGAAAGATTTAATCCCGCCTTCGTTGAACTAAGCAAGGTTTGCCAAACTGAAGAAATTTTAGCCATTGAGGCTCGTCGCATGAGTCCCTATTCTCAAAGAGCTAATGATGTTTCTGTCGTGCTAGATCTAATGATCCACGATATTGATTTGCTACTGGAACTGACTGCATCACCAGTAGTTAAATTAACGGCAAGTGGTAGTAGTGCTTCCGATGCTGGTTATCTTGACTATGTGACAGCAACTTTGGGTTTTGCCAATGGGGTGGTAGCAACTTTAGCAGCTTCTAAAATAACTCATAATAAAATTCGCACCTTAACAGCTCATTGCAAGAATTCCTTCATTGAAACAGATTTTCTGCATAATGACATCGCTGTTCATCGCTATCCTACAGGAAATTTATCCACTAACAATCATCATCAACTCTATCGCCAAGACGGCTTAATTGAGAAAGTTTATACTAGCAATATTGAACCTCTCTATGCAGAGTTGGAGCATTTTGTCAGTTGTATTCGCGGTGGGGAATGTCCCTATGTGGGAGGAAAACAAGGTATTCAAGCTTTACGCTTAGCTACTCTGATAGAAGAGATGGCTCTTGATGGCAAGGTCTGGCATCCTTCAGAATTACAACATCAAACATTAAATTACAGTCACCAATAAATCAGTTATCAGTTATCAGTTATCAGTTATCAGTTATCAGTTAGCAGTTAACATTCTTAACTTAAATAATCATTCGACGTGAAAATAGATTTTTTTTGTTTATAATAGTCAGTGCGCAAAACTAAAATCTGAATATTGGTGTTTTTTGAAGCATAAATTTTTCAGTTAAAACATAATTAAGATTTGAGTTCTTCAGTTTGACTTCAATTGGATTTTGTACTCTTCATCGTAAAATCAACATAGTGCAAAGACATGGGAATCGTTGCACAATAATGTTCTTTGAACTCTAGATAAGAATCAAAACTTAGAACAAAATTGTTTAAGTATTAATGAATTACGTCATAAATTACTCTAGTTAAGATGGTCTGGTTCTACAGAGAAAAATCTAGGTTTTTATCTGGACGGTTTATGAATCCTTTGAAATTGTAAGAATCGCTTTTAAGGGATTATTTAAAAAGGAGGATATGATGGCTACTTTTACTGTTAATAATACCAACGACAGCGGATTAGGATCGTTGAGACAAGCGATCGCAGATGCGAATGCCGCGATCGGTCTGGATACAATTGAATTCAATAATAATTTAAGCGGACAAGAAATTACCCTGACTAGTGGAGAATTACAGATAACCGACGACCTAACTATTAATGGTCTGGGGGCAGATTTTCTCACTATCAACGGCAATAATTCTGACCGTGTTTTTCTCATCGATAATGGTAATACTACTGATCAAATTGATGTGATCCTTGATGGGGTAACGGTTACAAATGGAACTAGTGAGAATGGTGCGGGGATTTCCAGTCAGTACACTAACCTGACGATACTTAATAGCAATATCTCAGATAATACAGGCATTGGCATTGATTTTACTGCTGGTTCTTTAATTGTTCTTAATAGCAGCATTTCCCACAATACAGATCGGGGAATGGTGGGATCAAGTGGAAACTGGGAAATCACCAACAGTCATATTTCGAGCAATGGAAATGGTGGGATTAATTTCGGGACAACAAACCTGATCATGGCCGACAGTATCATTGCGAATAATACTGGCACCGGGATTCGCGGCGATCGCGTAAATTTTGAGATTGATAATACGATTATTTCGGGCAATACAACCACTGGAGATGGAGGTGGAATTGCTGGAGGTTCCTATTTTTTCAGCGGCACAATAACTAATAGCCAAATCATCAACAATATTGCTGATAGTGACGGCGATGGCAATGGCAATGGTGGGGGAGCTAAGCTCTATATTGGCGGAGTTAGCATCGAATTTACTAATACGATTATTGCTGGGAACCTTGATAATAGCCCGGCTAGTAGTGAACAGCATCCTAATTTATCAGGCCCTGGGTTCGGTAGTAATGGCTATAATTTCGTTGGTAATATTACTGGTATTAGTAGCTTTAACCCGGAACTTTTCTATAATCCTTTCACTAATTTAGGAGATTTATTTGGTACTAGTAGTAATCCTCTTGATTTAGCTAACTTTATTGAAGGGACAGCAGGGAACAACACCCTAGATGGTACAGCCCGAAGCGATCGCATTGATGGTGGAGATGGCAATGACACGCTCCGTGGTCGAGGAAATATTGATGTCCTACTGGGGGAAGACGGTGATGATTCTCTTCTTGGTGGCAATGGTGATGATTTGCTTAATGGTGGAATCGGTGCGGATATTCTGTTAGGTCAAGGTGATAATGACTATCTTCTCGGAGGAGATGGCAATGATACCCTCAATGGAGGAGCTGGAGATGATCAACTATTCGGTGAAGCTGATGATGATTCTCTTCTTGGGGGAAACGGTAATGATTTTCTTGACGGCGGAATTGGTGCTGATATTCTGTTAGGTCAAGGTGATCATGACTATCTTTTTGGTAGGTCTGGGAATGATACGCTCAATGGAGGAGCTGGTGATGATCAACTATTTGGTGAAGCAGGCGATGATCGATTAGTTGGGGGTGGTGGTGACGATACCCTCTCTGGCGGTCTTGGTCTAGATCTTGTAACAGGTGGAGCTGATAGCGATCGCTTTATGTTAGTTTCTGGAGTCACAGGCGATCGTGATGTTATCCGTGATTACCAAGATGGGATAGATCGAATAGTCCTCACTGGAGATCTCAGCTTTAATGATCTAACTATTGCTCAAAGCAATGCCCACACTAGAATTCGGGAAACTGCCACTAATCAAATCTTAGCGGTGATCAATAACATTGATGCCAATAATATTGATCAGAATGATTTTGAGTTTGGTGCGGGAGATAATGGGATTCGAGTTGAAGCCGAAGATTATGTGAACTACTCAGATACAACTACTGGTAATACTGGTGGAGTTTATCGTAATGATGATGTAGATCTTGAAGCGACTACTGACATTGGTGGTGGATTTAATGTTGGTTATATCCAAGAGGGAGAATGGTTAACCTATAATGTCAATCTTGCTGAAAGCGATTTATATCAGGTGGTAGCTCGGGTGGCTTCGAATACCACTGATGGAAGGACTCACTCTCTTGATGTTTCTATTGATGGTCAGTCCACTAGCTTAGATTTTGGGGCAACTGGTGGTTGGCAAACTTGGACAGATGTTATTGGGAGTAATCTTAACTTAACTGCTGGTAGTCACGAACTGCGTTTTGATATGGGTAGTTCTGAGTTCAATATTAACTATGTTGATTTGATTCCCTTAGATGAAATTCGAGTGGAAGCTGAAGACTATAAAGGCTATTACGATACAACTGCTGGCAATACTGGTGGGGAGTATCGCAATGATGATGTTGATATTGGAACTTCTCTCGATTTTGATGATGGATTTTCTGTCGGCTGGATCGACCAAGGGGAGTGGTTAACTTTTGATGTTGATGTTCCAGCAAATGGTTCCTATCAAATTGTGGCTCGTGTGGCATCAGGCTCGAATCAGACTCATAGTATAGATGTTTCTTTGGGTGGCGAATCAACCAGTGTGAATTTCAATACTACTGGTGGTTGGAATAATTGGGCTGATGTAATTGGAGGAGAAATTAGCTTATATTCTGGTCTTCAGGAATTACGTCTTGATATGGGTAGTTCTGGTTTTAATCTTAACTATGTTGATTTAATTCCTGTTGCATAAAAAAGTAATTTAATCTATAAAGTATTGTGAACTTCGGTATTATAAAATGGTGATTTATTAATTGAATACGCCAGTAACATGCTCTATGTTTATTTTTTGCCAAATAATACTTAATAATTATTTTGGACAAAACGGATTTTTTAATTTACAATACAAACAGACAGAACTG
>JBCCYD010000254.1:0-8650 GCA_039190385.1 Cyanobacteria bacterium P01_F01_bin.143
TGGCAGAGGTGCACCAAAAGAATTAATTGATCGCGCTGATTTAGTAACAAAAATGACTCTAGTTAAACATCCCTTCTCCGATCAAGGAGTCAAAGCCCAACCTGGAATTGAGTTTTAATAGTCAATGGTCAATATTTAATGGTCAATGTTTAATGATCAATGATTAATGATCAATGGTTAATGTATTTGGCGTAATAGATATTGTTGTTTATTAAATTCAGCTTGCTCTTCGGTGAGAAGATTATAATCTCTGATCGGAGGACGCATATCCCATTGAGTTTCGGCAAATACCAGTAGATTTAATGTCATGATTAAACCTGTAACCAAAAATTGCCAACCAAGAAAATAAGGTAATATGGCAATCCCTAACAAATGAAATAGTCCAGAGACGATAAAGGCACGCGATCGCAGACCAAAACCAGTACAAAGATAGCCAATTGCACTTAGACCTAACCACAAAGGACAAAGGTTAATCAAAACTGGAACCCAGCTATATAAAATCCCATAGTCAGTAATAATCACTCCTCCCAACATTAAAAAAGCCCAGGTATAAAGAACCCAGCGTAACTTTTCTACTCTTACCCAAAAATAAGTCAGAAAACCCATTGTGAGTGTACCTACAAGAGTAATGATTGACCAAAAAATTGCTTGGGTCATCCAGTCAATCGGAGAAAACTGAGCTGTAAAAAATATTACTGCTGATATTAGACCCCAAAGAACAAACACTTGGTCTATTCTCGTATAGAAAGCAGATAATAAAGTATTGTTTCTGATTTTAATAGAAAATTTTAATAATCCCTGAAGATCCTGATAATCTAGCTCTTTTTGCTTAGGCCGAAAAATAGGCTCTGCAAAATTAAAATAAGTCATTTAAGATTGATTTTACAAAAATTCATATTCGCCAAGATTAACATAACTTCATGTATCTTTACAATATCTGTTAGCCAAAATTTAACTAGTAGGCTGGACAAGAATATCAACCAAGAATCGTCGCAACAAAAAGAAAGAAATCACAAAAATGACTCATAAATCACAATTTTGCTGAACTATCCAAGCTATTTTGAACAGGTAAAAATATTTTCGCGTTCTCTGTATGAGGAACTAACCTTTCGAGGAGAATTGATTAGATATAGCATTCCAATGATACATTATTAAATTGATGTGCCATAAAATATCAATTTAAAACTAGCGAGACTCTATTCCCTGTTATGTACTGAGAAGAGAGTCTTCGCAGATTTTGATACATAAATGGACATTTTAGTTTGATTGTAATTTTAAATTGGAGGATGTATTTAAGATAATGTACAATCCGGGCGCAGCAGGAAGTGCTAGTAGCACAGAATATAACAATCGTAGTTTTCTGTATGAAGTGGTTGGTTTAAAAGGCGGTAATGGCATTACTAATGACCTTGTCCGTAAAAGTGGTACTACTTGGATCACTGTGCCTTACAACCGAATGAATCAGGAAATGCAACGCATTACTCGCTTGGGCGGTCAAATTATCAGTATCAAGCCTCTTGATCAGGTTAGCACTACAGGAGCTGAGAAAATAGCAAGCCAAACTCAACAGCCTGCTAAAAAGGCACAAAAAGCAAAAGTGAAGTCAAAAATACCTACTAACACTTATCGTCCTAAAAATCCTTTCATTGGTAAATGTACTGAAGCCTACGATCTAGTTAGAGAAGGTGGAGTCGGTATTTGTCGCCATGTAACCTTTGATCTCTCTGGTGGAGATCTTAAATACATAGAAGGTCAAAGTATTGGAATTATTCCTCCGGGAACAGACGCTAAGGGCAAAAACCATAAGCCAAGACTATACTCTATTGCCTCTACTCGTCATGGGGATAACCTAGAAGACACAACTGTTTCTCTATGCGTCAGAAAGCTAGAGTATAACGACCCTGAAACAGGTGAAAAAGTAGAAGGAGTTTGTTCGAGCCATATTTGTAACTTGAGTCCTGGAGACGATGTAGCAATTTCAGGCCCTGTAGGAAAAGAAATGCTATTGCCTGATGATGAAGATGCCAACATCATTATGATTGCAACAGGAACTGGTATTGCGCCTTTCCGCGCTTATTTATGGCGTATGTTTAAAGAAGGAGATAAAAATCCCGACTATAACTTCAAAGGTTTAGCTTGGTTGTTCTTTGGCATTCCTACTACTCCCAATATTCTTTATAAAGAAGAATTAGAACAATTAACCCAAGAATATCCTGATAATTTCCGTATGGATTATGCAATTAGCCGTGAACAGCAAAATTCTGAAGGCGGCAAAATGTATATTCAACATCGGATTGCTGAAAATGCAGATAAGCTATGGGAATTAATGCAAAATCCCAAAACTCATACTTATATCTGTGGTTTAAAAGGCATGGAAGGTGGTATCGATGAGGGATTATCTGCTGCTGCTGCCAAACATGATGTCGATTGGGTTGCTTATCGCAAACAAATGAAGAAAGAACATCGTTGGCATGTTGAAACTTACTAAATTTCTAAATTGTTTCAGTTTTTTAAGCTAAATGTAAATGCGTCTTTAATTAGGCGTATTTTTTTTGACCGCAAATAGTTTTATAATATGAGGTCGCAAATCTGGTATGACGCGATCGCGTAAGCTAATAACTAAATAGAGATAGTATCTCTTAAGGTTCTTTTTACGTCAGTGAGTCGTTAATCCATTCATAATTAAACCAAAAGTAGATAAGAGATAGAAGCATCGATGAAAGTAACCCAGGAAAAACTGCCTGACAGTCAAATTGGTCTAGAAATCGAATTGTCAGGGGAAACTTCCCGCAACACCTATGAAAAAGTGGTCCGCGACCTTGCTCGCTCCAGTAATATTCCTGGGTTTCGTAAAGGCAAAGTTCCTCGACCCATTTTAATGCAGAGAATTGGCAAAGAACGTGTTAATGGAGCAGTTATTGAACAGCTAATTCAAACTGGAATCAAAGATGCGATCGAACAAGAATCCATCGAAGCGCTAGGGAATTATCAACTCAAATCAGAGTTCGATAATTTAATTGCTAGTTTTAAACCAGGACAGCCCTTTATTTTTTCGGCAACTGTGGATATCCCTCCCTCAGTAGAATTGGGCGATTATCAAAATCTCAGTGTTCAAGCAGAAGAGATAGTTTATGATCCACAAACTTTAGCCGATTACCTAGAAGATAGCCGAGCTAAACAAGCTGATTTAATGCCGATAGAAGATCGTCCCGCAGCTATGGGAGATATCGCAATTCTAGATTTTTCGGGAAAAATCACGATTGAAGGGGAAGAGCCGGAAGACATTGAGGGTGGAACTGCTACCGACTTTGAGGTAGAAATGGCAGAAGGAAAACTAATTTCCGGAATGATTGAAGGGGTTGTGGGGATGAACCCAGAAGAAACCAAAGAAATTTCTGTGACTTTTCCCGAAGACTATGGTAGTGAAGAATTAGCAGGCAAACCCGCCGTATTTACTGTTACCCTCAAAGAACTCAAAGCCAAAGACTTACCAGATTTGGATGATGATTTTGCCGAAGAGGTTAGCGACGGAGAATATGAAACCATTGCTGAGTTAAAAGAATCTTTAGAGAAAGAGTTTCGAGAAAAAGCAGAAAACTCGACTAAAGGCAATATTGATAATGCTTTAATCGCTGCTTTAGTAGAACAGACTCAGGTAGATTTGCCAGACACCTTAATTCAAGACGAAGTAACTCAGGTGCTTACTCAAAGCCTGATGCAGTTGCAACAAATGGGATTAGATGTCAAACAATTAGTCAATTCTGATACTATTCCCAAAATGCGAGAAAATTCTCGTCCCGAGGCAGTTGGGAATCTGAAGAGAAAGCTGATTTTAGCAGAAATAGCGGCTAAAGAAGAGCTCAAGCCAGCAGAAGATGCGATCACGGCCAAAATGAAAGAAATCGAAGCAGAATTATCTAGTGACGAGATTGATTACGATAAACTTCGGACGATGGTTGTCGAAGATTTAACTGCGGAGAATACTTTTGGCTGGTTACGAGAAAAAGCAGCAGTAGAACTCGTTCCTGAAGGATCTCTGGCTAAAGAAGAAGAAACCGAAGCTGAAGCTGAAACGGAAGAAGCTCAAATTGAAGCCAAGGATGCCACAATTGAAGTAGAATCTCAAGCTGAAGTCCCAGACTCTGAGGATGACAATTCAGAAGAATCTTAGACTTTTAGAAGAGGTATGCCTAGAATAACATACTCTTTTGGGTATCTTTTCTAAGTAAGCCTCTTTTTAATTGAGACCTGATAACTGCTAACTGCTAACTGATTGAATTAGTCCTTGTTTTTCGTGTTTTATTCTGGTTTTCCCCATTAACCAAAGAGGCGATAAATTTGCTAGATTATCTGGGAAAGGTCATATGCCTTGGTATTACTTTAAATTAAGAAAAATTAAGCAAAATTGCCAATTAATAAAATTAGTAATAATTTCAGCCTAAAAATCCATGTTTAAATCGCTTTCCCCTTATAACAGTCTTGTTGATTGTAGTAGTCACAATATCATTGGCTCTATAAACAATTCCCTGCCTATGGTTGTAGAGCAATCTGGAATTGGTGAGCGATCATTTGACATCTATTCTCGACTTTTAAGAGAACGCATTATTTTTCTGGGGACTGCTATTGATGATAAGGTGGCAGATTCGATTGTGGCTCAATTGTTATACCTAGAAGCAGAAGATCCAGAGAAAGATATCCAAATATATATCAATTCTCCTGGAGGTTCCGTCTATTCTGGTATGGCTATTTATGACACTATGCAACAGATACAACCTGACGTAGTGACAATTTGTTATGGTATAGCTGCAAGCATGGGAGCTTTTCTCCTCTCAGGGGGAACTAAAGGAAAAAGAATGTCATTACCTAGCTCAAGAATTATGATCCATCAGCCTTTGGGTGGTGCTCAAGGTCAAGCGGTGGATATTGAAATTCAAGCGAAAGAAATTCTTTATATCAAGAAAAGACTCAATGAATTGATTGCGAGTCATACAAACCAAGATTATGACAAAATCTCTCTTGATACCGAAAGAGATTTTTATATGTCATCAGAAGAAGCCAAAGAATATGGATTAATTGATTTAGTTATTACCAAATCAGAATCTTCTTAACATAATGTTTTCCATCCAACAAATCGTCCAATAGAAGAGGCTCATATGTCTAAATACGACTCACATCTAAAATGTTCATTTTGCGGCAAATCTCAGGAGCAAGTGCGTAAGCTTATCGCTGGTCCTGGGGTTTACATCTGTGATGAATGCGTCGAATTATGTAACGAAATTTTGGATGAAGAGTTAATGGATGAAGGCGCTGCTGTCTCTTCTACAACAAGAGAGGCTGAAGCGAAGCCACAGAAAAAACGCTTGGTTTCTGAGGGTATTTCGTTTAAAGATCTTCCTAAACCTAGGGAGATCAAGAAATATCTTGATGAACATGTTATTGGACAGAATGAAGCCAAGAAAGTACTATCTGTTGCTGTTTATAATCATTATAAGCGTTTGAGTCTAGAAGGTGATAATGCAAAATCAGATGATGATTCTGTTGAGCTGCAAAAATCTAATGTTTTATTAATTGGGCCGACTGGTTGTGGCAAGACATTACTCGCTCAAACTTTAGCAAAAATATTGCAAGTTCCCTTTGCTGTAGCTGATGCGACCACTCTAACGGAAGCGGGCTATGTTGGCGAAGATGTGGAAAATATTCTTCTGCGGCTCTTGCAAGTAGCTGATTTGGATGTGGAAGAGGCTCAAAGAGGAATCATTTATATCGATGAAATTGATAAGATTGCCCGCAAAAGTGAAAATCCTTCCATTACTCGCGATGTTTCAGGAGAAGGAGTACAGCAGGCATTACTTAAAATGTTAGAAGGAACTGTTGCTAACGTTCCGCCTCAGGGAGGGAGAAAACATCCTTACCAAGATTGTATTCAAATTGATACTAGTAATATTCTGTTTATCTGTGGGGGCGCTTTTGTTGGTTTGGACAAAGCCATTGAACAAAAGCTGGGGAATAAAGGCGCAGGAATGGGTTTTGATATTGCATCATCAACTGATATAGACCGTCCGAAGGAAGAGAGGTCTGCTAATTTGCTACAGCAATTAGAACCTGATGACATGGTCAAGTTTGGTATGATTCCTGAATTTGTGGGCCGGATTCCTGTGATGGCTGCCTTGGATCCTTTGGATGAGGAAACTTTGGCGACAATTTTAACTAAGCCAAGAAATGCTTTGGTTAAGCAGTATCAGAAGCTATTAAGGATGGATAATATTGAATTGGATTTTGGCGAAGATGCGATTAAAGCGATCGCGCAAGAAGCTTATCGCCGCAAAACTGGGGCTAGAGCATTACGCGGTATTGTTGAAGAGTTGATGCTCGATATTATGTATGAATTGCCTTCCCGCGAAGATGTTCAACAATGTACCGTTACGAGAGAAATGGTAGAAAAACGTTCTACTGCCGAGCTTTTGGTTCATCCTACTTCTTTCCTCAAACCAGAATCAGCTTAAATCAGTTAGCAGTTATCAGTTATCAGTTATCAGTACTTGCTTCTTACTCATTACTCCTTACTTAATCTCCAGTGTGGAAAAGTTTTCTTGATCTTTGGCTTAAGTTGCCTTGTCCACTATGCGAAAGGACAGCTGAAGATGTTGTTTGTAAATACTGTCGACATAAGTTGGAAAGCCACCGCTTGAATGATTCGCAAGCACTTTGGCAAGGTGATTTACCCGTATTTGTCTGGGGAAGATATGAAGGAGAATTGAAAAGAGCGATCGCAGCTTTGAAATATCATAATCACCCTGAAATTGGAATCTTATTCGGTACATGGTTAGCCAGAACTTGGCAAAAAAATAACCTAATTTCTTCTAACTTGAAATTAACAATCGTGCCAATTCCACTTCACAGAACAAAACTAGAAAAAAGAGGCTTTAATCAGGCTGTATCTATAGCTAAAGGTTTTTGTCACGAAACTGGTGATTATTTAAGGCCAGAAGTATTAATTAGAGTGAAAGCAACCGAAGCAATGTTTAATTTGAATCCTGCTCAAAGGAAGAAAAATCTAAACAATGCTTTTGCAATTGGTAAAAATTGGCAAAAATTGAGTAAACCCACTCCAATTCTACTGTTAGACGATATATATACAACAGGAGCAACATTAAAAGAAGCGGCCCAAATTTTACGTCAACAAAACATTCATGTTTTAGGAGCAGTTGTGATGGCAACTTCTTATAGATTATAAATTTGAGATGGGATTGGTCTACTTTCTTGTAAAAAATCAAGAGTTATTTTCGATTAGTTATTGATTATCTTGAAATCAGGATATTTTAGAGATTAATCAGTATTAATTATAAGTAAAAAAACGTAGTTTAATACGTGAAAATACTTATTTTCTTGCGCAAAATTACCTAAAAAAAATACCACAAGAAATACTCTTGTCATAGTAAGTTTTAGACATTATCTTATTGATTGAAGAAAGATAGATTATAAATTCAGATTTTTGTGATTTTTAAAGTTGCTTACTGTTTTTTATCTGATCAATCACTCATGGCCGAAATTATTTCGGGACTGTTTTTTTGATTTTTGCTCACAAATTATTTATTGGCAATTATAAGCAAATTAAGGAGTAACGAAATGACTAGTTTTGTTTCCGGCGATTCCACTTTTATGGATGCGTCGGGAAATACAGTACCTGTATTCAACTCACCTCTGATCGTTCAAGATACTGATGGTGGTATCAGTGCCAATACTTCGGGAACTGGCTTGAGTCTTGATTTAACAATTGTTGGAGACTCTGAAGCGGTTGTCATTACCGATCAAGATTCCTCAGCGTCAGATGACATAACTTCTGGTGAGGCTAATGATGTTGTTAATGTTGGAAGTGGAGATGATATTGTCAATGGTGGCGATGGCGGCGATATCATCTTTGGCGGTGACGGTAACGATACCATCAGAGGTGGCAAAGGTGCTGATATTATCTTTGGCGGTAGTGGTGCCGATGTATTTCTGATCAATGGTGATGCAGAAGATGGTGCCTTGGGTGCTGATAGTGATTTGATATTTGGTGAGGCTGGCATAACTTTTGGTGAGGCTGGCATAACTAGTGATAATATTATCGACTTTAATGAAGAAGAAGATATGTTAGTCCTGGAAAACTTACAACTCCCGGGTGGTGCAAGTGTTAGTTACGATGCTGATACTGGTGCTGTAACTCTTACCGACGATACTTCTGGGGTATCGAGAGTTATTGCCACGCTGCAACCTGATTTAGAGATTACGGTTATCGATCAAGGTGACGGGAACTTCACCATAATGTAATTTGATACGGAGTTGAAATAACCAATAGATCTTTAGTCACAGATCCTAGATTTGGGAGGATAAACAGAAAATAATGTTACTAAAATAGTATTTGTGGATTGTTTGTCCTGATTATTTCATTCGATTGTCACTTTATATTTTTTTCTTTGTCTCTTCTTTGAGTACTGATGAGTCGAAAACCGTTAGAAAATAAGGAGAAAATACTTAAATTTTTAGGCTATTTATTTCCTGAATGCTGTTTATATAGTAATTTTACCGAAAAATTATCTTTAAATATGAAAATACTCTAAACATGACTACCAAAATGTAAATTAATTTAAATTTGATTGTACAAACTTAA
>JBCCYD010000255.1:0-8635 GCA_039190385.1 Cyanobacteria bacterium P01_F01_bin.143
CTTTTCAGAACCCCTATCTTTAGGTAAAGGTCTGAATGAATATGGATAAATTAGCCTAAAGTATAATCTTTAAAATCCTTGTAGAGTAAGGATTCTAGGACTTATGGGTAAAGCATAGAACTAGAGATGGAGCATATGCGATCGCGATCGCACCTACGTAAAAACAACCCAATTAACAAACAAACCCTAATGAAACTCCTTAAACAACTCACCATTGCATTTTGTCTCAGTTGCCTCCTCTTCCTCACCAACACTCCTAGCAATGCTTTAGCCGATGACATTTTTCCCACATTAAGTGGTGCTGCCTTACAAAAAAATATTGCCGATGAATATACTCCCGATCAAACTCTGGGTTATCGCAGAGGCCGAGATATTCTCTACACCGTAATTGATAATCAAGATGGTTTTGTCACTGGAATCTATACTGGTTTCGCCCTTGAAGTTGATCCCGACTCCAATAGTCCCAGACAGGATGCCTATCAAGGTGGGAGAGGAATTAACGCCGAGCATATCTATCCCCAAAGCAAAGGAGCAACGGGCAAAGCTAAAAGCGATCTACATAGTCTTTTTGCCAGTCGCGCTGTAGTCAATAGTGCCAGAAGCAATTATCCTTTTGCCGAAATTAATGATTCTCTGACAAGAAAATGGTTTGTTGATGACCAAACATTAACTACTATCCCAACCACATTTATCGACGACTATAGCGAATCTATAAATAGTCGGTTTGAGCCAAGAGAAAATAAAAAAGGTGATGTGGCTCGTGCCATGTTCTATTTCTATACTATTTATCGCTTCAAAGCCGATGAGGAAGATCCCGATTTCTTTCCCCTACAACAAGAAACTCTTTGCGAGTGGAATGTCGCCGATCCAATTGATGAGCAAGAATTAGAACGTTCTCACTTAATTGCTGATTTTCAAGGCAACGAGAACCCTTTTGTCATCGACCCTACTTTAGCTGATCGAGCCTATTGCAGTTAACCATTAGCAATTAGCAATTAGCAATTAGCCATTAGCCATAGTTACATTTCTTAAACTTTAGCTCTTGGCAGTTTCGTTATAGTTTAGGGGTAAGTAATTTCACGGTTACAAACTCAATTCAAAATTATTGAGTACGCAAGTTTTTCGGCTAATCCCTGTTCTCTATCCCAAAATTAGTTGTCATGAAAAAGTTAAATAGTATTGCCTTAATCTCTTTAGCCAGCATTGGTTTTATCGGTGCGATGCTTCCCAGTATTTTGAATCCAGAAAAAGCCTTTGCTCAATCTGACTGCTATATGATTACCGGGGCAGGGCAATATATTGATTTATCGAAAATCTGTGATGCTCCCCAACCAGTTCGCTCTAGCGGTAACCGAGTAGTTAATGAAGAGAGAAATGTGTCAAATGCTAACTTGATTGACAATCTGCCGATTCAAATCATTAATAACAACTCTCCTCGCAGATATGTAACCGTGACCAGAAAAAGTTTCACCATCATTCCTGAACGAGGTACTGTCCGAAGTAACTATATCAATTCAGTAAGCGATCGCTATAACAATACAGGAAACCGAATCCTAACCATCAGCGATCCCTATTTCAGCGGCAGTCAACCAATCATTTATCGCTATCAAAAGTAACTAGCTAACTGATAACTGATGACTGATGACTGTTCACTGATAACTGAAATGACGTTTTTTGTGAGCAAAGTTAGAATAGCGGAATCTTTTCCTAGACTGGATTTTGCCCTATGAAAACTACTATAGTCGGAACCCTAACCCTGATTAGCGCGATCGCGTTATCTACTCCTATCCAAGCCGAAAATCTAAGCCATCTGAATCAATTATTAGGCAGCAAAAAATGTAGTCAATGCGATCTCAGCAGCTCAGGCTTAGTGCTAGCAGATTTAGTTGGTGCAGATTTATCCGGGGCCAATTTGGTGAATGCTAATCTCTCCCAAGCTAATCTTACGGGAGCAAATTTAACAGGAGCTAATCTTACGGGTGCTTCCCTCTATGGAGCAAATCTGAGCGGGGCAAATTTAACCGATGCCATCTTAACCGGTACTGATTTAAGAAATGCTTATCTGTTAAACGCACGGTTAGAAGGAGTAGATCTTGATACTGTTAATCTCAATGGAGTAAGAGGAATTTCAGCCGAAGCAGGAACCGCAGAACAATTTCATCGTTGGGGAGTCAGAGAAGACAATCGCGGCAATTCCCGAGCAGCGATCGCACATTATCATCGAGCAATTAATGTCGATCCAGAATTTGCCCCTGCTTATCTAGGACTAGGAACTATTTACTATAAACAGGATAATCATGCGAAAGCACTTGCCAACACAGAAATCGCCGTCAGACTCTTTGAAGAACAGGAAAACGAACTAGGTCATCAAAGTTCGACGCAATTCCTCGAAAATATGAAGCTCGCAAATAAAATAGAAGCTGATATCAAGAGCAGAGAACAAGGAGCAGCTAATGTAGGCAAATTCCTCGGCGGAGTTGGCTCCTTATTATTACAGTTAATGCTCTAAAAACTATTGTAAGGGCGAAGGGCCACTTCGCCCCTACTGTTAACTGATGACTGATGACTGATCACTGATATACCCGCTCCAGCCACCAGGATAAAGTTTAGCGTTAGAGAACCCTGCTAATTCTAAGGACAAGAGATTAACACAAGCAGTCACTCCCGAACCACAATAAACAATAATTTCCGATGCCGATTGATAATCAGACCATAGTTGTTTTTGATAATCGAGAGGTTGAAGATAACCTTGGAAGTTAGTAACTTGTTTCCAGGGAGAATTGACTGCTCCAGGAATACTGCCAGCGATGGGATCTATCGGTTCTCTTTTTCCCTCATAGCGATCGCGATCGCGCGAATCCACAATCACAACTTCAGAATCAGTCCCAGATGCTTTGACTTTCTCTATATCCACAGTCCAATTATCTTGTACTTGAGGAACAAAATTCCCCTGAGCAACTTCAGGAACCGTAGTTGAAATTGGATAATTGGCATCTTTCCAACCATTCCAACCACCATCTAGCAAAAAGACCGAATCATGACCCAAATAACGTAATAACCATCTAAGGCGAGCTGCAAAAGCAAAACGAGAATCATCATAGGCCACCACCAAACTTTGATTCTTCACCACGCCGATCGCCTCTAACTTAGTAGCAAAATTTTGTATATTAGGTAACGGGTGGCGACCGCCATGACTTTGAACTTTATCCGATAAATCTTGGTCTAAATTCAAATAATGAGCACCCCGAATATGACCAGAATCATACTCTTGTTGTCCCCAACTAGGGTCGGCTAATTGAAATCGACAGTCTATAATAACTATGAGAGGATTTTCGAGATTTTCTAATAGCCATTGACTATCAACTATTACTTTTTCTTTTGTCATGTCATTTAATAATGTTTTATCGGCGGCCAAGAACGTTCACCAGCGGTTAAAAGGAAAATCATAACCAAATTATGGTTCATATTTTAGTTATCGACGATGATTCTATAACGCAAGTCTTGCTCAAGCGAACCCTCGAAAAGCAGGGTTATAAGGTTGCGATCGCCAGTGATGGCAAAGAGGGTTTAGCCAAAGCAAAGCAAATTCGTCCCGCATTAATTATCTGTGATTGGATTATGCCACAGATGGATGGGCTAGAAGTTTGTCGTCAAATAAAAGCGATGCCGGAATTGTCTACCACCTTTTTTATCCTCTTAACTGCCCTAGCTTCAGTGGAAAATCGTGTACAAGGACTAAACGAAGGAGCGGATGATTTTTTATGTAAACCGATCGCCATGCATGAGATTACGGCTCGGGTTCGCTCAGGCTTAAGATTGCATGATATGAGTCAGGATCTTCAGAAGCAGAAACAATTATTAGAAACTGAATTAGCCGAAGCAGCTGAGTATGTACGCTCGATATTACCCCAGCCTCTACAACATTCGGGATTAAATATTGATATGCGTTTTATCCCTTCAAGGGAATTAGGCGGCGATAGTTTTGATTATTTTTGGTTAGACTCAGAAAATTTAGCTATTTATCTGTTGGATGTTTCTGGACATGGCCTGAGAGCTTCTTTGCCATCTCTGTCTGTGATTAACTTATTGCGATCGCAAAACCTCAAACATACCAATTATTATCAACCAAGCTCCGTGCTGTCTAGCCTCAATAATATGTTCCAAATGAGTGAGCAGAATGATAAGTATTTCACTATTTGGTATGGCGTTTATAACCATAAAAAACGTAAACTAACCTATTCCACCGCAGGGCATCCTCCAGGAATTTTACTATCCAAATTACATTCTCAAGACGTAGTAGAACAAAAACTCAAAACCCCTGGAGTTCCCGTAGGCATGTTTCCCGATGCTAAATATGTCGATTTATCTTGTACTATCCCCGATTTTTCTAGTCTTTATATTTTCAGCGATGGAATTTATGAGTTTGAACCGAGAAATGGTTTTTATTGGGGATTAGATAAATTTATAAACTTACTAAAAAAACACCAACAAACTCCAGACCGTGATCTCGGAAGGCTTCTGCAATATGTTAGAGATTGGCATCCCAATTTTCAGTTTGATGACGATTTATCAATTATGCAAATAGATTTTCTCTAAAGAATTTTTGTCTAATTTGCTGATATTGAAGGCAATATTTTTTCAACCGCTTCGCGATTATCAAAAATCTCAAAAACACGATCCATGCTAGTTAGCTCAAACAGCATTTTGACTTGTTCATTAATTGAACAGATAAACATTTTGATTCCAGCATTGCGAACAGTCTTCAATGAAAGAACTAAAGTTCCCAAGCCCGAGCTATCCATAAAAGTAACATTAGTGAAATCAACTAGAATAATTTGGACGCCAGCCTTGATACTACGATCAATGTTCTCACGGAAATCACTAGCCTTTGTACCATCTAAAATACCTTTCGGTTCAATTATTTGAACAGCAGAACTCATAAAATACTAATTGTAAAATTATATTGGATCTTTGTGTGACAATAGTATACCAAACTAGACTTAAAATCGGAAATACATAATAAGATCAAAAAGAATGTTTATCTGATTGTGGTCATATTCACTAACTAGAAATAATCTTGATTATACGCTCGATATCCGTAAATTCACCGACAATTCTTTTGATAGGTTTCGGCCAAATTCTTACTAAGGTGGGAGTAGCGGAAATCTGATTTTGCTCAGCTTGTTCAGGGTTTTTTGTGATATCAATTATTTTAAGTGTGTAGGGACTGGATAGACCTTTTTCTAGAATTTGATGAATATTATCCAAGGCTTGATTAGTCTCAATATGGTTGCTGGCTATAAATAAACGTAATACGTAACCTTTATTATTCTGATTTGATTGGGACATTTTTGCTGTACTTTGCCTTGATGATCTTAAATTTGCAGAATTTGATTCAATTATCGCCAAATCCGCCGCAACATTTCTTGTGTCAAGATAAGGATTATCAGGATCTAAGCGAATAACTAAATCTTGTTCTTCCCATAATTGGGGAAATTCTTGGCGATAAGTTTCAAATATTATTGGGTTACAATATTCTTCTTGCCAAGGCAAAACTTGCCAAGACACATTAATACCAAATAAAACTTGCAACAGAGAAGTATAACGTGCAACTAGGGGATAAACTTCTGCGCATACTTCAAACTTACCTGTCTGGCGATTTTGCCAACGATCTATGGTAGCGGTATATCCTGGCAATAAGAAATATGGGGGCTCCGGCAGACTCAACGCTTCTTGTAAAGCAAGGCAAAGATGAAGATGCCAGCGAACTTGCTTATTTGTATCTATGCCATATACAAGATCGCCTCCTGGAGTAAATAAGGCAATTCCCTTGAAGGATTGAGGTAAGCTGGTCATGCTTTTAAGGAGATAGGGAGTTAGTGAGGAGTTCTCAGCTAAACTAATCAAAGTTATTTCTCAATAGTATGATCACATATGCCTAATAACCAGCAAGAATCTGTGTGGGATTATCCCCGTCCACCGCGCTTAGAGCGATCGCCTAAACATATTCAGATAATATTTAACGGGGTAATGATCGCAGATAGTCATGATACTTATCGTGTTCTAGAAACTAGCCACCCGCCGATGTATTACATTCCCCCCGAAGATATTGAGATGAAATATTTACAATTAAATTCTACTAAAAAATCTTTTTGTGAATGGAAAGGCGTTGCCAATTATTACAGTTTGAAAGTCGCAGATCAAGAGGTTGTTAATGTTGGTTGGTTTTATCCCAATCCCACTTCTGAATTTACGCCAATTACAAATTATGTTGCTTTTTATGCAAGTCCAATGGATGCCTGTTATGTTGATGGGGAAAAAGTTACTCCCCAAGTAGGTAGCTTTTACGGTGGTTGGATTACTAAAGATATTACTGGCCCATTTAAGGGCGCACCTGGAACCTGGGGATGGTAATTGATAACTGATAACTGATAACTGATAACTGATTATGAAGTCTTGGTTGATTATAGTTGGGATTTTGTTTGCTATTGCCGAAACTATTTTATGGGTCAAAAACTTTATTTTGCCTTTGCCAGTTTATATTTTAGGTGGTGCTTTCTTGGCGATCGCATCAAACTATGACAAGGGAATTATGGCGTTTATTAAACCCTATCTCAAAACCAATGACATTATTTCTCAAACAGCCTCTCTCATAGAAGATCCCCCGCCGGTTCTCCAAGAAGCAACCAAAGCCAAAGCTGCCATTGAACCTAAGGCTGAGTAATGAGTAATAATTTACCTATTACCTATTACCTTTTACCTTTCAACTATGCTGCCATCAGGTTTAATCCAGGCTAAATTAGCGATGCGGCAAGTCTTTGCATAGTTACGAACTTCTTCGGGACTGCGATCGCCTAGATCAATTTCAACTCTAATTCCTGGTTGAGAGTTTCGTAATTGGTCGGCATAATTAAAAGCTGCGATCGCGGCATCGGAGCTTTCGGGAATCACTAACCAATCACTAGGCTTAACCTGTTGGGGTAATTGCTTCGTCGCAGCCAAGGAAGCATGAATATCTTCAATATTGAGGGAAAAACCAATACCAGGAGCTGTTTCTCCCTGGGGATGATACAATCCCAATAGCTGATCGTAGCGTCCACCCTGACCTAAAATATAGGATTGATTGGTCTCAAAACTCACAGCTTCAAAAACCATTCCTGTATAATAGTCAAATGTTTGGAGCAAGCTCAGATCAAGGGTTAGGGGAATCGGATTAGGAGAGCTGCTGTTAATTAAATTGACTAAAGATTTGAGGTTATTTACTGTATTCAGGGTAGCAGCATCCAAATCGAGAGTTTCAACTTTAGCTAATACTGTTTCGGGTTTACCGCGAAGATCGAATAAAAATAAAGCTCTTTCTTGTAAGGCTGGTTTTAGATCCAAATTTTCTAAAGCAATGCGATCTAAATTGGCAATACAATGGCGTATTTGAGGTCTGATTTCTGTTGGGAAGACGGCTAAAAGCGATCGCGTTAATTCTGCTTGTCCCATGAGAATTTGCCAATTAGGTACGCCCAATTCTTGTAAACAATTTGCCAAGAGAAGAATCATTTCGGCATCAGCTAAAACTCCTCCGGCGAATAGTAATTCTACCCCTGCTTGGTAATGTTCCAGTTGCCTACCATGATGGGATTGGGGCGAATTGCGAAAGATATTAGCTCGATAGCAAAGTCTTTGAGGATAGGTATTGCCTGCCATGCGAGTGACGGCAGCACGGGCGATTGAAGCTGTTACTTCTGGTCTGAGTCCTAAAGTTCCCTGGGAATTGTCTCTTAGCTGGATTACGGTAGCAGGATCAATTGCCCCACCAGCAGTTAAGGTATCAAGTAATTCTAGAGTAGAAGTAACGATTCTTTGATAGCCCCATTGTTGGAAAACTTGTTGTAGGCGATCGTTGATCCAAGCTTTTTGGGCTACTTCTAAGGGAAGTAAATCTCTTGCTCCTGCTGGGGGTTGATAAGTCATTTAAATATAAAAACTACGTTATTTTTCTCTATGTAAGCCGTAGTCAATTATGATGTATATTCGACCTTATGTTTAATTTACTTTTGGATTTGGCATTGGGGTAGTGTAGGGAGCATGCGATTTGATGGAGAAACGTGATCGCGGTTGAGCTAAGAAATAATTCTAGAAAGTTTTAATTTGCATAGATAGTGAGATCCATTAGGATTAAGGGTGAGATTAAAGATTTGATGTAGTGGGAGAGATAAAGGTGCGCGATGATATTCTCCGAAAAATCCAAGAAGCCAAAGAAAATCAACTGGAAGAGCTAGACTTAAGCAATGATCATAATACTCCTGATGAATACAAACTAAGTAAAATACCAGAAGAAGTTTTTAGAATAAAAACCTTAAAAAGGCTTGCTCTGCGCTACAATAAGTTATATCAGCTTCCCGAATCTTTGGGCGATTTTACTAGTTTAAATGAGCTTGACATGAGGGGGAATCAGTTAAAAAGCCTCCCCGAATCTTTTTGTAATCTCACTAGTTTAAAAACTATGCCTTACCCATAACTATGGAAAAGATTGCCATGACTGTACTCTAATCATCAAAGAGCTAGAGAAATTAAAGAAATGCAATCCTGGGCAAAAGAAGAACTTAAAAACGCTAATCTACCAGATAAAAGATTAAATAAA
>JBCCYD010000256.1:0-8604 GCA_039190385.1 Cyanobacteria bacterium P01_F01_bin.143
AATAAAATATATATCAAAGCTATGAATGCTAATACAGACAGAAAGAATTGGTATATCAAACTTTGAAAAGTCAAATTTAGCAACCCTACTAAGAAGAAAGCTAAGAATGTCAGCATACCATGAACTAAAATACTTATTTCAACAACTTTAGTTTTAAAATTATTCTTTGTATTTAAATCTTTTTCTGTCCAATTGATATATGCATTAGAGCAAAAAACAAGAGGGACTATCACAATACTTGAGTAAACAATCCTAGATATTTGATCCATAAAAAAAGTATTCATGTTTATATTCAAGTATTGTGAAATTATCAAAATGTGTCATAAGTTTAATTTTAACATATTTATTATAACTCCTATTATGAGTTTTTTCTATAACAACAAAAATCAATTACCCAAGCTGAGAGTAATGTCCCAAATAGTCTTGAATCACCCTAGTATGGTGTGGCCGTTCAATCCCTGGAAAACTGAACGGCCTTGAGTCAGTTGCCGATTTTTACTAACAAGAAGGTGGCTTTAGCTTTTAGTTATTTCAGCTTCCACCACGTTTTTGGCAAAGCTGTCATACGCTTTACCAAGTTGTTTCGCCATCGAATCAGGAAAGACATGGAATTCTCCAGTCCTTAGGGCTGCAATAATACCTTCAGGAATCAGGTTGGGAGGCTCTGCAACTTCGTTAAACCCGGCTGCATCTCCCATATCCGTGGCAATGGGGCCTGGGTGGACACTCAAAACAATGGTGCCCTGTTTGCTCAACGTTGCCCGCAGGGCCTGGGTAACTGAGTAGGCGGCAGCCTTAGAAGCAGAGTAGGTCGCATAGTTTGCTGAGAAGCACACCATAGAAGTCAACGAGTTAAGCTGGGCAAACACTCCACCGCCGTTGGCTTTGAGTATAGGAGCAAAAGCCTGAGCCATGTGGATTAGGCCATAGACATTGATTTTTGTCTCAAACTCTAGGGTGCTGATAACATCTTTATCCAGGGGAGAGGAGCCTTGTAGAACTCCAGCATTATTAATGACTACCTGGACATCCTTAGCCTTCTCCGCTGCCGCAAAAATAGAGGCTGGATTACCTAGATCAATGGGAATAGGAATCAACTTTTCACCGTGCTTTTCCACGAGGGGGACAACACTCTCCACTGAACGGACAGCAGAATATATTTGTGCTGCACCGTGATCGAAAAAAGATTCGACTATGGCTTTACCAATGCCACGATTTGCACCTGTAACGAAAATAGTCTTGCCCTGAATATCGTAAACCATTATGTTTGTACCTTATATTATGTGGACTATTTACTAAATACCTGAGAAAGAAAGTTTAGAGTCTCTCAGACATAGAGATGATTGTGATTGTGTTAGAACAACGTCAAATGTTTCCTTACTCAGATTCTTGTTTGTTTTTGAGGGTTGATATTACCAGTTGGATTTCTTGAAACCTAAAACTGCAAATGTCGCAGCTGTAATCGCTGCTATCACCCGCACCCAATGCAAAAGCACCCAAATTCGCAATTTGCTAGCTGCCTCCGCTGTACCATACTCAAGCTTCATAAAAGCCAAATTGGTTGGTAAATGATAAATCCTCGTAATTATGACAATAAGCAACAATCCCAATAACGCGATGATCCAAGATTGCTGCGCTGCAGAACTTTTTCGACTAAAAACAACAGATAATATTGTTGCTATTAAAGCGGGTAACAGAGTGGTTGCAGTAGGAAACAAGAGGAAAGGAAATTTAACCTTAAAATCTCTCATGAACTCAATCGGCTCCATGGATTGCCAATAGCCTACATCGCTCATGCCAATATTAATCATATTGCCTGCAAAAGCAGCGATGGAAATAATAGCCGTAATGGCTGAAACTCTTTTTATCATTAGGAATCAATAATTTGGCTATCCTGTTCTAGGAAATAATTAATCACCTCAGATCTAAAGAGTAGAACTGTAGAAATCAGCTGGAATACTAAGGTTGAAATGAGAGAACCAAATACAAATTCTGAACTGGCTATTTCAGTGGACAATGGATAACTCCATTGGGTAGCCAAACCGTTAGCATAATCGAATGAGCCAAGAGCGCTATACATGACTAAAAGCGCCCATATTTTTGAACCAGATCCCTTAAACAGAAAATAGATTACTACAGGTACTAGCAGACCAAGGATAGAATCACTCACCCAAGGGGCAAGCCACGCATCTGGATTGACCCCACCATTCATTTCAAGAGTTGGGAAAAATAATAATGTTTGTGCTCGCAATATAGTCAAGGCAGTTAATGCGGCAATAACGTAAATGACCTTAGGTATTGTTCTTTTGTTCATTATTGACCTCCTGGTTAAAATCACTCTTATTCTGATCACGACCAGTAATAACCACGCGAGTACCTTTAGCCCCAAGCGATCGCGCCATAGCTAAACCAATACTGGAACTACCGCCTGTGATAATAATTTGTTTTCCATTTAAATTCATATCGATGGTTTTTCTAACAAAGTTGGTCAAAATATTTAACTTGTAAAACGCAAGCTAGATAGCTTGCAAAACTAGAGTAACATTTTGACTTGTGATATGCAAGCTATAATTTTCTGGTAATTCAACCTAGGTTTTTATTGATTTATGCCGACTAGCAAAGACACACCACGATCAAACTGCCCGATTGCCTGTGCTCTGGATCTATTAGGAGATCGATGGACATTGGTGGTGCTTCGTGATGTGTTGCTAGGACAGCGTCGTATTTTCTCAGAAATTGCGGTGGACGAAGGGATTGCAACAAGTACTCTTATTAACCGCTTAGAGCGTCTAATTGATGCAGGGGTTCTAGAACGACGACAAGATCCACGGGATGGGCGTAGTCGTAAGTATATTCCTACGGAATGTGGCCTAGAACTAATACCTGTACTGGTCGATCTGATGGTTTGGGGAAGTAAGTATACATCGGGTACTGCTCCTGCTGAGATGATTGACCGAGCAGTTAACGATCGCGAAGCATTTTTGGCAGAACTCGTCGAACGAGCCCGCGATTTTGACAACTAGTGGACGCGGGCTAAGATAAAGTAACCATGAATAATAATTTTCAACTTTTTCTGCTATACTTTTTCCATATCGAATATAGAATATTTAGTATTAGACAATACATACTTTAAGATAAATAAACGTCAAATGCAAGTCATAGAGGAACAAAGAAAATTAATATTCTATAGCAATGAATTAGAAAGTTTCAGAGAAGAAATTGAAAGAAGTTTTGCAAAATTAAACTTAAAAGAGCAGGAAAAAGCTGAAAAGACTAAATTATTTACTGAACTTAAAACCCAAAGTCTATTAATACAAAATATTAATTCTCAAAATATACCAATAGAATATTTGGTAATAGTATATACACAATGCACTGTTATAGCAATAAATATACTTAAGATAACAGAAATATTAAAACAAATTGGAAAAAAAGAAGCCTCAAAAAAAATAAGGAGACGATGCTCTTTATTAGCTATAGAAATCATAATATCTGTTGTCCAGCTTATTAGTAAAGTTTCAGAAACTATAAAGATAGAAATAAACAACTCAAAAGTAGAAACAATAGAAAAGCAAATTATTTTTTTAGACAAAATAAACAACATAAAGATCATCAAAGAATCATTGAGAATTCAAGGTTTTACAAATATTGATAGATATTTATCAGCAGTCATAGGACTAAACCAGCAAGTATTAAAAGCTAAAAATGAAGTAGAAAAGTCAGAAGGCTTCAATAATGATCAAAGAGATGAAACCCTAAAAATAATTAATCAGTTTAAGTCACAAATAAAATATCTAATTAAAAATTCTTTAGATATTTTCAGGAAGAAAGATAATGACAAAAAAATCATTATTGATAATGTTCAATGGGAAGAATATGAAAATATTATAGAAACAATTGGGGAAGTTTCATGGTGCAGAATTTCTTACTTAGATGGAGTTTTAGAATTTGTGACAATAAGTGAAAGACATGAAATTATCAATAGATACATTGCCGAATTAATAAATGACTACTTTTGCGCCAAAGAAATAGGATACATTCCAGTTGGGTCTACAACATACAAAATTAGAAAAGATAAAAAAGGAAAAGAAGCCGATTCAGCTTATAAATTCACAGAAGCAAGAAAATACCCAGATTTTGCAGTAGAAGTGAATTTTTCTAGTGGTGGGGTTGCTAGTCTAGAGATTTTTAAGGATTTTCAAACAAAAGAAGTATGGATGTGGGACGGTAAAGATAATCTCAAATTTTATATTCTTAAGGGTTCTGAGTACATAGAAAGTAATACAAGTTTAAATTTAACAAACGTGACACCAGGCATTATAAGAAAATATGTACAATTAGTAGAAAAAGATAAACTTAAAATATATAAATACAAAAAAGAGTTTATCAATGAAGTAGCTGCAAATATTATCGAATCTTCCTCTTAATAACGCCCTTATTACTAAACTTTAACTTTGAAGCTTTTTCTGGTGTTTTTACGGCTTCATTTCTATAACAACGAAAATCAATATGACCATACTTTTTATAAAAAACGATGTTAATAAATGCCCAACTCCCGATAAGTAGCGATCACTTAAACCGACAAGATCAAACCCTTCGTTTAGCAGATATGAATTGGGATGATTACGAACAATTACTTTCTGATGATTATCCTGGCTATCTCGCGTCTTTTTTCAACGGAGTTATTACTCTGATGTCTCCAAGTATTAATCACGAAAAAATCAGTCAAATCTTCCCGATTTTGATTGCTGCTTATTGTCGTCAATTTAAACTTACATACTTCCCTCGTGGCTCTACTACTCTGAAGAAGAAGCCCCTTGTTGGTAAAGAGCCTGATGTTTCTTATGCTTTTGGTACAGATAAAGATATTCCCGATCTGGCAATTGAGGTAATTTTTTCCAGTGGTGGAATTGAGGATTTAGAGAAATATCGAATTCTAGGCGTGCCTGAAGTGTGGTTCTGGCAAAATAAGGAGCTTACTTTTTATCGGTTAGGAGATGCTAGTTATCAAGAGATTGCGGTTAGTGTTTGTTTGCCGAAGTTGGTTGCGAAGAATTTGGTTGGTTTTGTTAATCGAGGGATGACAGAAAGTCCTTTGACTATTGAGGCTGATTTTAATTCAGCAATCAAATAAATCTATCCGATAAAAATCAAGGAGCTACTTGAGAGTAACGATGGTTGTTTATCTTGTCGAATGCACCATTGTAAAGAAAATTTCTCACCATATCTGCATTGAAGAAATCATGGGGGAATCCAAGTTCAATTTTGCTTACTTCATCCAATTGCTGAATTTGTTCAATAGACAATTCAAGGTTGACAGATTTAAGATTATCTTCGATATGAGATACTTTCCTCGCACCTACAATAGGCATCACACCTTTACTTAATAACCAAGCCAAAGCAACTTGAGAAGAACTAGTCCCAATTTGTTCAGCAACTGTATCCACTGTTTGAGAAATTTTAGTATTGCGATCGCTCTTATCTACAAAACCTTCCATCATTTCACTGTCTAATCTTCTCTCTTCCCCTGTAGAGTTGCCTTTAGTATATTTCCCTGTGAGCCAACCACTAGCCAAAGGCGACCAAGCAGTCACCCCAATATCCAAGGTGTGAGCCATTGGTAAAAGCTCCCTTTCCGGAGTACGTTGAATCAAACTATATTCAATCTGTAAACCAATAAACTGAGTCCAACCTCTCAACTCAGCCAGAGTATTGCATTGAGCCACAACCCAAGCAGGAGCATCAGAAATCCCGATGTATACAACTTTTCCCGATCGCACCAAATCATCAAAAGCTCGCATTACTTCCTCAGGTGGAGTCATAAAATCCCAGGCATGGAGCCATAGAACATCAATATAGTCAGTATTGAGACGTTTGAGACTAGCTTCTACCGACTGCACCATACTTTTACGTTGATTACCACTACCGTTAGGATTACCATCCCCAAGACCGTTAGTATATTTAGTCGCTAATACGATCGCATCTCGTTCCGAAGCAATAAACTCACCGAGAAACTCTTCGCTAGTACCGTTGGTATAAATATTTGCCGTATCGATAAAGTTACCCCCAGCTTCGCGAAAAACATCGTAGATTGCTTTACTTTCTTCTTTAGAGGAACCCCAACCCCAGTCTTCACCAAAAGTCATTGTCCCGAGACAAAGTTCTGATACTCTTAGTCCACTTTTCCCTAGTAATTTATATTGCATGATTATTTCTACTTTTATACTATTGAGATTGTTGCTTCTTCTAAATTTACAGAAACTGAATCAAGATTTCTTGAAAATTCTTGCGTAATTTTTTGCAAATTTTTGCTGATTTGAGTATAAGAAAAAAATAATAGCAAAACTCACCGAAATGAAGAACATAAAGATATTTTTATCACTGACACTTGCAATTCTCGTAATCATCTGGAGTAGCGTGCAGGTCTTATCCCAAAACATCGAGTCAACTTCTGAAGTCATATTGAGATCTGAAGTTGAATGGTCTCCTCTCAACCCGGCTCGCGGTGATGCTAGCCCGAAGGCTGGAACTCTTTGGGGCGATCGCACTAGCTCTGGAGCATCAGGTTTTCTCGTTAGATTTGAGAAAGGTTTCTCGTCCCCACCTCATATTCATAATGTCACCTACAAAGGAGTAGTCATCAGTGGTCTAGTTCATAATGACGATCCTAATGCTGAGAATATGTGGATGCCAGTGGGTTCTTTCTGGACACAGCCAGCAGGAGAAGCACATATTACATCCGCTGAAGGGAAAGCTAATGTCGCATACATTGAAATTGAGGAAGGGCCATATCTCGTTCTTCCTGAAGAAGAAGCATTTGACAATGGGGAAAGACCCGTTAACGTAGACGCCTCAAACGTTATTTGGCTGGATGCATCAAACATTAACTGGATCAATCTTTCTGGAATGACTACCTTTGAAGAAGATGAACCAGAGATCGCCTTTCTTTGGGGTCAACCCCAGGATGGAGAATTAAACGGAACTCTTATCAAACTACCTGCTGGGTTTACGGGAGAAATTCGCAGTTATGGCTCAATTTTTCGTGCTGTAGTAATCCAAGGTCAACCACAATATCAAGTATCGGGGGAAACAGAGAGCAAGATCTTAGAACCAGGCAGTTATTTCGGCTCAAAAGGAGAATCTGTATATCAGATCTCATCTAGAGCAGAAGAAGAGAGCATCATCTACGTGCGCACAGAAGGCAAGTTCGACATTATTTCACTACTTTAATGGTTTGGGATTCTCTGGCTCAACTAATCTAAACGGGGACGTAGGTTCGATAATATTATTCTCTTCAGCATAGGTTTTGTAAGCCTTTAAGAGAAGAGTGTAAATTTCCGGATATTCAACTGATCCACGATTCCATAATTCAGCTCCAATGGCCTGTTCCCCATGTACGACAAACTCCGATCGCGTTAGTGCTTTGCGCAGCGATGAACCACTGATGGGATGCACTTCGCGATCGCTCATACTTCGATTACTCATCTTCCAGTTAGTAAGTTGTGATGAATCTGTGAATATGTTGGATGCAACAGTGTAAACTCAGGTTTTGGAGTTGATGTTGGATTTGAAGAAAGAATTTCAGCTTACTTATTTGTTTATTACCCATGATCTTTGGGTGGCTCGGTTTTTCTGCGATCGCATTGCGGTGATGAATGGGGGGAAAATTGTTGAGATTGGGACTACTAAACAAATTTTTGAACAGCCTAATCATGCTTATACTCAGAAGTTGCTTTCTGCTGCTCCTTTGTTGGTTTCGTAGGTGAAAGAATGAAGGTGATCGCTGGCTGAACATTTGAGATTAGTGTGATATTAATTTCCAATAAAGTAAACCTTTTTCTAAAATCCTTATATTAAAAAATATGCGTTTTCATAGGATACAGAATGCAGATAGACATAAGACTAAGTTATCGGAACATTACATACAACTCGAAAACCGATACAATTGCTTCTCTTTACAGCCGGAAAGTATCCGGTGATAGATGAGCGGCAAAAATCTCCCAATTCTCGCCAAGAACCACCACGAATTATCTTAATACCTCCCAAAATTCCTATATTAGGACCAAAAAACATAGCTGGATGATTAAGTGTCGACAAAATACTAGTATTTTTCATGAAACTTTTGTAACTATTATAATTGTGTAATTCATCTTGACACCATTCCCAGACATTACCATGCATATCATTTAACCCAAAGGCGTTAGATGGATATTTTCCTACCGCAGTAGTTTTACCAATGTTGTTGTCATAATTAGCTTGTTTCTTCGTAATAGATTCGCCAAAGTAATATGCAGTAGTTGTTCCCGCTCTGCAAGCATATTCCCATTCTGTTTCTGTTGGTAATCTATATTCTTTTCCCGTTTGTTTTGATAGTTTTCGACAAAATTCTACAGAATTGAGCCAAGAAACTTGCTCTACAGGTCTTTGGTCATCATCTGTGAAATGAGAGGGATTGTCTCCCATTATTATTTGATCTATGCCTTACCCATAACTATGGAAAAGATTGCCATGACTGTACTCTAATCATCAAAGAGCTAGAGAAATTAAAGAAATGCAATCCTGGGCAAAAGAAGAACTTAAAAACGCTAATCTACCAGATAAAAG
>JBCCYD010000257.1:0-8458 GCA_039190385.1 Cyanobacteria bacterium P01_F01_bin.143
CTGACACTTTTCCAAGTTAAAGGAGAATGGTACGCAGATGTCACTGAACTTAATTCTTTGCAGAACAAGATTTTGCTTTGTTTAGGGCTGTCTCCTAATATTTATTCGGGTTTGGTGGAGAACTCTACCTGAGCTATCTGAATTCAGCTTTTAAGTCCGTAAGTATCTTTTCTTATATTTAATTACGCGAATGATGAGATATATGTTTGATGGAGAAACTTATCTAGTAGTGGCTGAATATATTCGCTAATATCTCCATAATCAATGAGCATTCCCTGTTGAGAACCTTGATCAACTAACTTATTTCCTTTGACATGAATTCTCCCTACCCAACTATGTCCATGTAAACGGTTGCATTTCCCATGATAATTTGGCAACCGATGAGCCGCTTCAAAACGAAATTCTTTATATATAATCCACTCTTCCACTATGTTTATCTTGTTTTAATGGCCTGTTATTAATTTTCAATTTTCAATTCTCAATTCCTTTACCTTCCCTTACCTAAAAGAATTACTCTGAGCGTTTTAAGGGCAATGACAAAATCTAAGGCGAGAGAATAGTTTTTGATGTAATAGAGATCATAGGCTAATTTTTGGTAGGCATCTTCAATCGAAGCTCCGTAAGGATAACAAACTTGTGCCCATCCAGTGATTCCTGGTTTAACTAGATAGCGTAAATCATAATAAGGAATTTCTTGCCGTAAATCTAGATCGAATTCTGGGCGTTCGGGACGAGGCCCAATGAGGCTCATCTCACCTTTGATAACATTCCATAGTTGGGGAAGCTCGTCAATTCTGGTGGTGCGGAGAAGATGACCAACTCTGGTGATGCGAGGGTCTTTTTTCTGTGCCCATTGCAAGCCCATCTTTTCGGCGTCTTGTCTCATGGAGCGAAATTTATAAACTCGGAATTTTTTGCCGTTTAATCCAGTTCTAATTTGGGAATAGAGAATCGGACCCGGGGAGTCTAGTTTAACTGCGATCGCGACTAAAATAACCAACGGTAAAGTCAAAACTACCATACATAATGCGATCGCAACATCAAATATTTGCTTCAGTTTGGCATTAACTGGATGGTGCAAAATACTAAATCCTGAAGAAAAAGCTACCCAATCATCTTTAATATAAGCTGGAGGAATTTTATACCAAACCTGTTCACAAAAATCGGCCAAACTATAAATAGAAATACCTCGCAAACGCATTTTCATTAAATCTGGAACAATTTGATCCAAAATAGTCTTATTAATATCATCGATTAAAATTCCTGACCAAGACTGTTTACTCCAACTCTTAAAATTATTAATACTATCGATGGTTATACGATGATCTTCTAGTAAAGGCAATTTGACTTCTGTCGCGATCGCAGACGCCGTATTTTCCTGAGAAATTTGCCCATAATAATGCTGATTGATAATACTCCTCTGTCCTGTGTGATCACTCAATAGATCACTCAAGAAAACAAATTGAGCAGTGCTTTGTTCCAATTGATATTTATCTCGGAAACGTAAGGCTTTGTTACTACTGCCTAAAATCAAAAATCGACTATATTCTTGAGTTTTATTAATCCATTTCCCTATGATCGTCCGAGACGCGATCGCCCAAATCGTGAAGAAAACCACACTAATCAACAAAATTCCCCGACCCACAAGAGGTTGCGAACCCCACAAACCAGTGAGATAAATCAAAGAAGTAATCGCGGTTACCGTAGCGATAATCCCCAAGAATAGTTGGTCAAATAATTTAAACCGAGAACCAAGTTTGGTAAATTTGTAACTGTCACTGACATATAGACTCAATAAATAGATTGTGATGAGACCATAAAGCAAAGGCGATCGCAAATCAAGAAATTGCTGTAAACGCAAAACAAAAGCTAGATTAAAACAAAAGAGCAGTCCGATAATATCGCTAGCAAATAACAACCAAGTAGAAACACGGCGGAAAATAGGGCTACTCATAATTTCAGGTTAGTCAAGGTTTAACCATGCTAGTTAAATTAAATCTAGAGAGAGTGAATATAACTAGAATTGTTAAACATAATCTATTCTATGTTTTCGTTTTTTGGTTAATTTCCGGGTGTCAAGGTAACATCAGTACAAGTTCACCTATCTTACCTGGTGGAATCAATAGCAATTCCCCAGAAGAATATCCCAACTACAGCAGCGATGGACGTTATCTGGTCTTTGCCTCGGATCGTCGTGGTCAAAGAGATATTTTTCTCTATGATTTTGAGCAAAATGGACTAGTAGATTTGCCCAATCTCAATCATGGTAATTCTAGTCAAGATCAACCTTCTATTAGTGATGACGGGCGTTATATTGTTTATCTTTCTACTGAACGAGGAAAAACGGATATCTTTATTTATGATCGACAAACACAGAAATCAGATTTACTCACAGGAAATCTTAAAGGTTCTGTTCGCAATCCTACTATTAGTGGTGATGGAACAAAACTTGCTTTTCAGAGTAGTCAATTAGGACAATGGAAAATTGTTTTGTTGGAAATCAATCGTTAATTTTGCTAATGGCTAATTGGATAGCGATTGATATCAAGTATTTTTCTAAATGCTAATGTCCTTAATTTGGACAAATTTGAATTAAATCTAAAAGAATATCAGGATCATTTGCTTCTAAAATTACAGAACGTAGTTTCTCGCTTAAAAATCCTTCATTTACTGACTTATCAAAAAATTCTAATAGTGATTTATAGTAATTATCAATATTAAGAATTCCGATTGGTTTATCATGCAACCTTAATTGCGCCCAAGTAGTGATTTCTGCTAATTCTTCTAAAGTTCCATAACCACCAGGAAGAGCAATAAAAGCATCAGCTAGATTTGCCATCAAAGCCTTCCTTTCATGCATAGACTTCACAATATGGAGCTTAGTCAAATTTTGATGTGCCACTTCGTAACTGAGGAAAAAATCTGGAATAACACCGATCGCCTCACCGCCATTTTCTAAAACTGTATCGGCGACAATTTTCATCAATCCCACATTTGCTCCACCATAAACCAAGTTTAAGCCCCTTGTAGCGATCCCCTCACCCAAAGCTTTTGCTGCCAATTGATAGAGATCACGATTACCCATTTTTGAGCCACAAAATACACAAACATATTTCATTATTTATTCTGTTTATTTCCTTTTTGTAATTGATAAATACTTTGTAAACTATCTTGAATCTCTTGCCATTGTTGGGGAAAATCCGATTCCTTATAAATTACTAAAGCCTTTTGCCAACAGTCAAGAGCTTTCTGCAAATATTGTTGCTCATTCTTCTGCCATTGCTCCTCAGAACTTTCCACACAAGCCAAACTGTAATAAGCTCCTGCTAAATTATTTTGAAGCATGGCCCAATTATGCGGAGATTTCTCTAAAGTTTGGACAGATAAAGCTTTTTGATAATAGGCGATCGCCTTATACAAATTACCTTGTTTCTCTCCCTTAATACGCAGCTTAAAGGCATTTCCCAAATTATTATTAACCATCGACCAAGGATAGGGGAAATTAACATAATTGTAAATCTTTAAACTTTGCTGAAAATGCTCAATAGCCAGCTCAATATTAATCGACTTACTTCCCACTTCTAATCTAAAATTTGCTTCTCCTAACTTATTATGATTTGCTGCCCAATCTTCAGGAAAATCATCGGCATTATGAACAGATAGAGCCTTTCTATAATGAGCAATTGCTGTTATTAGTTTATGATCTTGACCTCGCTTTTGATTGTGAACATAAACCATGCCCAAATCTCTTTGAATTATGCCCCAACGATAGGGATATTTTTCTTTAGTCAATACTTCTAAAGCCAGGCGATAATGGAGAATAGCTTGTTCAGTATTTTTCAGCGGATCATCAAAAGAGCGATCGCGATACATATTACCCAAATAACTTTGTAGCATTGCCCAATTTTGGGGATCTTTAACTGGAGTATAAACTTCTAAGGCTACTTTATAGATTGCTAGAGCAATTTCAATATTATATGTTTGATTCTTGATTAAATTTTTTAATATAAGTTCAGCAAATATTATGAGATCACGAGCCACAAAAGGGCTTTTATGCTGCCCGACCTTGGAAAAAGCATTAGGAGCCCAATGTTTAATTATTTTTGCCAATTTTAAATTGATTTTATCTTGATTCTTAAATAAAAATTCAATAATCTCTGCTGAGGGTTGACGAGATGAGATTTTTTGTAATGTCCCCATGAACAACTGAAAATATTGGTTATTGCGATCTTGATAAAAGTTTTTATTTTCCAAGACAATTGACGATTAATCGAATACTCATCTCAGTGTACTACAAGCAATCCTCCTAAAATATAGCAATTCTTATACTGGTGAGGTACATCTGAGACTAGTGACTGGTGATTGGAGACTGGGAAGAAGGGGACGCGTGCATTTCCCAATCCCTAATCCCGACGCGGAGCTAATCCTTTAGGGCAAGCCCTAAAACTAATAAATTCTGTACCTCATGAATCCGAGAAACGCTATATTTTATTGGGGGAAAACCGAAGCTAATGGCAACTCTATATCAATAAAACCAGGTATAGCAATTTTTTCATTGGGTAAAACAATATTTTTAGTTCGATAATCAAATTTGTCGTTAGCATCAGCAAAAGGACTATTATAAACTTCTAAACGATTAGCCACTAAATTTATGATCCAATAATTATTTATTTGGGCTTCTGCATACAAAGGCAACTTAATTTCTTGATCATATTTGAGGGTGGAATCAGAAATTTCTATTACTAAAATAATATCTTCTGTTGTAGGATGAGCCGCTAAGTAATTGTCGGATTTTTTCTTAGCAATCACGACATCTAGTTCAGGCTCGCTATTGGTCAGGAGCACAATAGGTTCTTGAACTCTGATTTCAGCTTGTTTACCTATTAGTTCATAAAGCTCTTTCCAGAGACGAGAATTACAAACTGAATGGGGCGTTCTCTTGGGAGCCATTTCAATAATTTCTCCTTTAATTAATTCAATTCTTTCGTTTTCTGTGAAAAACCCCAAATCTACGAGTTCGTGATATTCGTCTATCGTAAATTTTTTGCGAGTAGCAACAACCATTAGCTAAAGGAGGAAAAACCTTAAATATTATATTTCTATTCTAGAATAACTCTCTGCAAGCAAGATCTAACTATGGCAATCAGACCTAATCTTGCGATCGCCAAGCTGCGTTGATTACGACTAACTGACCCAAAAATACGACAAGCAGCAATGAATTTTAGACAAGCATCACTCAAATTCAAGTTTAATAGCCACCAGGTTTTGGAGACTTGAGAATTGCGATCGCTCATATAATCAATAACTAAAGATATCTGATGTAATAAATTGATTTCCGTTGGTTCATAGCGATAACCAATATTCTTATCCCAGTAATGTTGGAACGGATTCGGGTTGGTTATTTGCCAAGTCTTATTCAGCTTAATCAATCCTTCTGATGCACCTAAACGCAACAGAGAACAGCAACGATTATGAACATATTGCACAGGAAACCAATTCAAATCTCCCCCTCGCGCCAGCGAACGTGCTCTCCCCAATCTCCCCATCTCCCCATCTCCCCACTCCCCCCATCTCCCCGTCTCCCCATTTCCCCGTCTCCCCAAACACTCCAGCCACCGACCAATAGAGCGATCGCAAAAAGCAAATTCGATCAATCCTTTCTGATTAATTCTCATTCTGAGACTGGGTGAACCCTCCTCAGGAGAATATGGAGAATTACTTGCTAATAGAGAAACTAGATCTTCGGCAACTTGTCGCGATCGCAAATTAAAGAGATTAGCCAGGGGAAAAGCGATCGCAGAAGAATAAACCAAAAACGAATTATCAGGACTTTCTTGCAAGATTATTTTGTCTGATAATGAGCTGATAATCTGATGGTCGTCTTGGGAAATACAGTTTTTTGTTTGATAAATTACTATGATCTCCTGTAACCGTTTAAGAATGAATTGCTTAATCGATATGTTATCTAACGTTAAATATAGTTGAGTTGATCGAGAAAAAAAAACGTTTTTTGGTACATTGTTATCCATAAGAAATTTTCATAATGTATTAATTTAATTATTTTGCCTCTCTATCCATGCAATTTTCTGACAATTCTTCCGAGGCATCTCGCACTTTTCTAATTTGGCAAAGAATAGCGGAATGGGCACAAACTCATTACCGAGACCGCATCTTTAGTAAAGATGAACCCATTCCCGTGCGATCAGGATTACTCTATCTAGTCCATCAAGGTGTTGTTCGTTTAGTAGGAACAAATCAATCTCCTCTCGGTGAAGAGGACAACTCCACGGCAGAATCCAACTCTGATTTTCCTCAAGATAATTTTTTGGGCTTTGTGAGTGCCGGTCAACCCTTTGAAATTTCTTCCCAGTCGGGCTTTGATATCCAAGCCTATGCCCATGGAGATCAGACGCAAGTGATGTGGCTATATTGGCAAGATTTAGATAATTGGAGCGATTTTCGCCAGGAAGTTTATGAAAGTCTGCGATCGCAAAATCAGCAAAGATTACTATTACTCATGGCTTTAGGGCAAAGAAAAACTATAGACCGTTTATTTAGCTTCTTAAAAATAATTATTGAAGAACATGGCAAATTTTGCGAAGAAGGTTATTATCTTCCTTACTTACTTACTCATGCCCAGATTGGTAGTACAATTGGTTCGACAAGAGTTACGGTAACTCGATTGATGGGTAAGTTACGCCGTCAAGGACTAATCTCGATCCGTAATGATAGCCTAATTTGTCTGCCACATCCACAAAGCGATCGCTAAAATAGACGATCTGTAAAATTATCAATTCTTATTTTTTACCAGAGTTTTACCCCACAGATTCCCCACTGTTTCCACAAACACTCATAAGTTTTTCCACATTTTACCCAGATTTTTCCACAGGCAATCACGACATAATCAATCTTTCAATCGCCAACAGGGGATTTTGTTCTCCTGAGTAGAAACCAACATTTCAACACCCAGCTTAGTAAAGAAAAGTAACAAAAAATCACCTCAAAGGTTTATTATTTCGTTGAGTAACTCTAACTATCAAAAAAATATTAATATTTTGCAATATTGACAAACCCACCCCTTTTCAGAAGAGAATAGTCCAACTGCCCTATCGCAATCCAAAATCATTCATTTCACAAACAACTCAAAAATCGTGTTTTGCCCGGGAAGGCAATAGGCGATATTCAAAAAAATAAGAAGTTTATTTTACTAGTAGGAGCAAACGAAATTAACATGAAATCCGCTGTTAGCATTTTGGCAGAGATTCCCGAAGAAATTCATCAATCCCTCAAGAGTTATCTAGAAAACCATCCTAATTGGGATCAAGATCGAGTTTTTGCTGCGGCATTATCACTATTTCTGTTGCAAAATAGTAGTTCAGAAGCCGAAGATTCTTCCCAAAACTACCGTGCTTGTGCCAAAGTATATCTCGAAACCCTATTTCAGCAATATTAAAACAATACTAAATTAAGGAAACGAGAACGAGGATCAAGGAACGAGGAACATACTGATTTCTCGCTCCTTTATTATTTAAAATGAGTGATAGTAAATTAATAATTCCCGAACTGATAGTTGGCTTGGGGAATCCTGAACCAAAATATGACCAGACCAGACATAATATCGGCTTTGATGCGGTAGATAGTTTAGCCAGAGTTTGGAGTCTGTCTTGGAAGGAAAACAAACGTTTTCAAGGATTAATTGCTGAGGGCACTTCGCCCTACGGAAATAAAATTCGGTTACTCAAGCCTCTTACCTATATGAATCGTTCGGGACAAGCGGTAAGAGCTGTTATTGATTGGTATAAAATAGCTCCAGGTTCGGTATTAGTTATCTATGATGATATGGATTTACCTGTGGGTAGACTAAGAATTCGGCGATCAGGTTCTGCTGGTGGACATAATGGCATGAAATCGATTATTGCCCATCTTGGTAAGCAAGATTTTCCTCGCTTGCGCATTGGTATTGGTAAGTCTGATGGAAAAAAGCAAACTATTGGTCATGTCTTGGGTAAGTTTGCCCCAGAAGAAAAGACGGTGATTCAAGAAATGTTGGATATTTCGGTTAATGCGGTGGAGAAAAGTCTTAAAGAAGGGATTGAGAAAGCGATGAATATTTATAACAGTAAAACATTGAACATTGAGCATTGAACATTAAACATTGGCCATTGAACATTGACCACAGGATGCTGTTAACGCAGATTAACAACGCACCATTCCTAGTAGAGACGTAGCATGCTACGTCTCTACGGGATCAACAACTAGAAATTAATTCCTTAAATTCCAGTTTCAAACGCATATCCTTCACTACTGTTTTAATTACTTAGCTAATTTTTCCAACTTTTCTTTTTTGGACTCAAGGGAGGAAGAGGAAGACTTTGAATCATTTTGGAGCTGCTTGTCTTGAGCCTATTTGAAAGGGGTTTATTGCTGTTTCTCTTTGGCTTTCTGGACAAGAATTTGA
>JBCCYD010000258.1:0-8435 GCA_039190385.1 Cyanobacteria bacterium P01_F01_bin.143
AGCTCCCACATTGGCATCATATTCGGGCATAACTTCATGAGGATTGGAGGTGTCATATCCCAAAATATTTTGAATGAAGGGGATAATTAGGAACTGTTTGGTTGCTTCCTCTGTTTTAATGATATCTAGTTTATCTGGCACTTTAGCAGCGAATGCTTTGACATTATTAATAAAATCCATGAAGTTTTGCTCCAAATTTGATTGTGGGGAAATAAGCTTATAAAGATATCGTTCCCCTAAAATCTAAGTAGCTGACAAATTTGAGGTAAATAAACTTCTAATTTTTAATCTAATTTCTGATAAATTCTGCCTTTCCAGTTTTCCCCTTTTCCGAGCCAATATTTTCTTGCAGAGTCAATAGTCATCAGAGTGTACAAAAATGCGATCGCGGGAAGACTAAAACTCCACCAGAAAGGGAGTTGATACAGCTTAATCGTTGGCCAATAGGCGATCGCCATTAGACCCCAAATTACTAATCCTAGACCTGCGATCGCAATACTCTGGTAACTTATACCTATAATTAGAGCGATCGGTGAACTTAAATATAAGATAATCATTCCGATCGCAGTGATCAGCAATAACAAGACGGAATAATTCAATTGAGTATAGGCATTACGAGCGACCATATCCCAAATACTTTTTAAATCATCATAGGGACGCAGACTAATATTCTTCGTAGTCAAACCTAACCAAATTTTGTAATTTTGAGCCTTAACCTTCTGAGCCAAACTGCAATCATCAATCAAAGCATCGCGAATCGCCGCAATTCCTCCAATAGCTTCCAAGGTTTGACGTCGAATCAGAATACAACCCCCCGCCGCTGCTGCCATCGATTTTTGAGTATTATTCACCCATTCAAAAGGATAAAGTTTTTCAAAGAAAAAAACAAAAGCAGGAATTAGTAATTTCTCCCAAAAAGATTGGCATCTTAGCAAAACCATTAGTGATATTAAATCTAGTTGTTTAATTTCTCCAAAATCAACTAATTTCTGGAGATTATGTCGATCATGTTGAATATCACCATCGGTTAAGAGCAAATATTCAGGTTGAGTATCTTGAGTAGAGATATAGTCAATCCCTTGCGCGATCGCCCAAATCTTACCTTTCCAACCAGCAGGCAAAGTTTTCCCCGTAACAATATGCAAATTCGCTGAGCAATTCAATTCCTGAGCAATATTTTCCGCGATCGCAATAGTTTTATCAGTACTCTGATCATCCACCAGCACAATATTGAACTCTCCTGGATAATCTTGCTGCAAAAGAGAACTAAGACTATCAGCTATAACCTCCGCCTCATTTCTTACTGGCACAACTGCCCAAACATTAGGATATTCACCACAATTGTCGTCTTTTTCATCAGCAACCAAAGGATAGCAAAGATCTAAATTTGTTTTACCCCGCCAAAACTGACCCCAAAAGAGCAACAGGAATAACCAAATCAACAAGGATAAACATAAAATCCCAATAATCATCAAAACCACCTATTAACCATTAGCGATTAGCAATTAGCAATTAGCAATTAACTTTCCTACTACCACCCAAATCCTCTTCCCTTAGTTAACCTCCAGAGGTCATAATTAGACCAGAATTAGTTTATGGCATTTTGACGATGGTAAAGACAGACCAAAAAGCGACCGTGCAATTAGAAGAAACTACAACATTTGATCTTAATGGTTATTTAAAAGAGCAAAAAGCCTTAGTCGAAACTGCTTTAGATAAATCGATTGCCATAGGAATACCTAAAAAAATCTATGAATCAATGCGCTATTCCCTATTAGCTGGAGGAAAACGTCTTCGTCCGATTCTTTGCTTGGCAACTTGCCGATTAACAGGTGGTAATACGGAAATGGCAATGCCAACTGCTTGTGCTTTAGAAATGATTCATACCATGTCTCTTATCCATGATGATTTACCGGCAATGGATAATGATGATTATCGTCGAGGAAAACTAACCAATCACAAAGTATATGGTGATGATGTTGCGATTTTAGCTGGAGATGGTCTACTGGCTTATGCTTTTGAATATGTTGCCAGTCAAACTAAAAATATTCCCCCAGAAAATATACTTCAGGTAATTGCCCGCTTAGGGAAGACCGTAGGTGCCGAAGGATTAGTTGGTGGTCAGGTACTAGATTTAGAATCGGAAGGAAAAACTGATATTACAGTAGAAACTTTAAGTTTCATTCATACCCATAAAACAGGAGCTTTGTTAGAAACTTCTGTGGTTACTGGAGCTATTTTAGCGGGAGCCTCAGCTGAGGAAATTGCCAAATTAACTAAATATTCCCAGAATATTGGCTTAGCGTTCCAAATTATTGATGATATTTTGGATATTACGGCTACAGACGAGCAATTAGGGAAAACAGCAGGAAAAGATTTGGCAGCACAAAAGGCTACTTATCCCAGTTTATGGGGTCTAGAAAAATCTCAAGCTGAAGCCGAAAAATTAATTACAGAAGCGTTAGAGCAGCTTGAATCCTATGGTGAAGCGGCAGAACCTTTACGGGCGATCGCGAAATTCATTGTGACTCGTAACCATTAATTTTTTTACTGAACAGATTAATCAATTCCTAATTGGGTACAATGTCTGTGCTGATTATTTGGCAATAGAGACTTTCGTTTATTATTCATAATTTAAAAAACTATGGAAGGGGTTTCGGGGATTTTCCACAATCAAATATTGGTCGTTGCACTTCTTGCTTGCTTTACAGCTCAAGGATTGAAAGTCATTATTGAATTAATCAAAGATCGTAGTCTTAATTTTCGCTACTTGGTTAGTACTGGAGGAATGCCAAGTGCCCATTCTGCATTGGTCGGAGCTTTAGCCGCAGGAATTGGCCAAACTATGGGTTGGTCATCTCCAGACTTTGCGATCGCCTGTCTGTTTGCCATTATTGTAATGTATGATGCTGCTGGAGTACGTCAAGCTGCGGGTAAGCAAGCTAAAATACTCAATCAAATTACTGACGAATTATTTCAAGAAAAACACAATCTTAATGAGGAAAAACTTAAAGAATTATTGGGGCATACTCCCTTTCAAGTGGTCGTAGGTTTAGCCCTCGGAATTGCTATTTCAATGCTTTCTTTTCGCATTATTTAGCCGTTTTTTTGGCTTTTATTCCGAGGTTTTCGGTAATCTTCACTACCAAGAACTTGTATAGAAAAGATAATATAAGTCTGTATCGTTAGTCTCAAGGAGAACAGATGCAAGCTAATTCTTCAGAAAAAGTCAAGTTGCTTTCGATAGCCTCTCATGCTTCTATTTTCATCAGTGCTTTAGTTTTCTCAGTTGGGATTCCCATTGCTATTTTAGTAGTTTCCGATGATTCTGTGATTAAAGAAAATGCCAAAGAAGCAATTAATTTTCATTTTAATATTTGGTTATTAGGGATGATCGTTGCTGTTTTATCTTTTATTACCTTTGGTTTACTTGGGTTTATATTAGGACCTCTTTTGATTCTTTATACTTGGGGATTATCGATTTGGGCTATTATTTTCTGTCTCAAAAATACAGAAAAGCCTTTTAGTTATCCCTTTATTTTTCGCTTATTATAGATTACTGTAAAGAAACTTTTATAATAGAATTTAGTATGACATGAATTTGATTGAATTGTCTTCACGCGATCGCATCAACATCTAAACAATAATCAGGAATTGCATTTTCTTCCATATAAGTTTGATATTCTCGACAATCGCGATCGCATTTTTCAGCAGTCCAACCGCAATATTGCACTAAAGTAGCACTGATCACTGATAAAAGATCTAAACCATAATTACCATTCATCGCTAACATTGTCCGACGACAGAGAATATCAACTAAATTATGAGCAAACTCACTGCGCACCGCATAAACAATCTGGGCTTTAATATCAGGAAAATTGCTGCTAATCGGACTTGCTAAGTCAGGATCTTTTTTGGTTAAAGCTAAAATTTCTAAGGCTTTAGCTCCATATTGCTCAAATAGGTAATTGATCGTCTCTCCAGGAAGCTCGTAATTAGCCATAGCGCCCGTAATTCTGCGATCGCCAGGTAAAATATATCCCGGCAAAGGCAATTCCGCAGTCTGGCAAGACTTTGCCTTACGTCCCATTTTTTGCATAGCAGCATTAACCATTACTTCACTAACATGCCGATAGGTAGTAAGTTTCCCCCCAATCAGAGAAATCAGATTATCCACTCCTTCTGGTTTATGGTCGTAGAGAAAATGCTTACGAGTAATAGCTCCTGGATTGTTCCCTTCTATATTCGGTAAAGGCCGTACTCCCGAATAAGTATACAAAATATCGTCCCGCGACAAATTAGCATTGACGATAATATTATTAGTTTCTTGCAATAAATAATCAATTTCTTCATTATCTGCTTTAACTTTATCCAAATCACCCTGAAAAGGTAGATCCGTCGTACCAATCAGATATTTTCCTAACCAAGGAACAATAAAAAACGGACGACCATCAGATTTTGCCTCCACATACAAACTAGTATTGGGTGCCCCAGGAAACGACTTAACAATAATATGACTCCCTTTAGTACCACCAATCCGACGCTTCTGATCAAGATTGCCCAAGTTGCAAACTTGATCTACCCAAGGCCCAGCCGTATTAATCACAACAGCATTTTCACAACAGGCGATCGCGAAGCTTTCTCCCGTTAGTTTATCCCGACAAGTTACCTGAGTAACCCTCTCTTTTTCCCGTTGCAGTTGAGTAACCTCTACATAATTCAAAACTGTCGCTCCAGCTTCTTGTGCGGCAATAATATTTTCCAAACATAATCTTTCCGCTAAGGTAATCTGTCCATCATAATATTGCGCTCCACCGACTAAATTCTGCTGATCTAGACTGCGAAATAATTGCTGAAACTTAACTTTGTTCAGCATGCGATGCATTGGTAACGTCTTGTTGTAACTAAAAAAATCATACAAAAGCATCCCCGCCCAAATTTTCCAGTAAGGACGAGAGCGATCGCGATAAATCGGAATCGTCAGCAACAATGGCTTCACCAAATGAGGCGCAATCTGTAATAAAACTTCCCTTTCTTTGAGAGCTTCTCTGACCAGGGAAAATTCAAAATATTCGAGATAACGCAAACCACCATGAATCAGACGAGTTGACCAACTAGAGGTGCCACTAGAAAAATCTCCCTTCTCAAGTAAGATAGTTTTTAATCCTCGAAGCGCTGCATCTCTAGCGACTCCTGCACCATTAATTCCTCCACCAATAATGATCAAATCGTATTGATTCTGTTGAATTTGCGCGAAGTCTCTGAACATTGGACATTGAGCATTGAACATTAAACATTGACCATTGATCATTGACCATTTGGGTCTTAAGTATATTCCCAAATTAATGGTAAATGCTAAATAGTAAATAAAGCGACAAGACTATTTACGAAGAGCTACGAGCTGCTCTAATACCTTTTCTGCATGACCTTTTGCTCGGACTTTAGCCCAAATATGAGCTAAGTTGCTATCGGGGTCAATTAAGAAAGTAGAACGAACAATTCCCATATATTCTTTGCCCATGAATTTTTTGAGTTGCCATACATTATAAGCTTCGATCACTTTACGTTCTGGATCGCTCAATAACTGGATTCCCAGGTCATGTTTGGCAATAAATTTACAATGAGATTCCTCTGAGTCAGCACTCACTCCCGCGATCGCAGCTCCTTGATCGGCAAACTGATCTTTTAATGATGTGAAATCGATCGCCTCTACCGTACAACCAGGAGTGTCATCTTTGGGATAAAAATATAACACTAACCAGCGATCGCGAAAATCTTCTAAACTCACGGTCTGGTTATCTTGATCTTGAGCTGAGAAATTGGGAGCTTTTTGCCCTACTTGAAGTAAATCGCTCATATGCACAAAAAATTACAATCTATACCTCGTAGCTTGTAGCTTACAGCTTTTCAGGCAAAAAATACGGAAAACCCTACTAAGGGTCTCTTGTTACTTAGCGCAAATAATTGTTACATTTATTTACATAAAGAAAAAAAGGACGAAAAAAATTATGACAACTATTCTTGTAAGTGTATTAATCATCGGTTGGGTCGCTGCTTCAATTATTGGAACCCAAGCCTATTTCCGAGGAGAGCAAACCAAACCAATCCACGAACGCAACTTAAAATCAGACTCCTTTGAAGAATTAGCCAAAGTAGTTACAGGAAAAGAAACTGATTACGGCGAAAGGATTTTAGCCTATGGATTAGATTCTTTCAGCAGTAGTAATCTTTAAAAAGTTAAAAACTCAGCGGATTTTTTCCATATCGCCAGCTAGCATGATAATCAAGAATTAGAAATTTTACTTGATATAGAGCGTGGAATTAAATCAGGTTATCATCGCTTACAAGGCAGGGCACGATCGCAGTAAACAATGGGCGGAGAAATGTGCCCACGAATTGGAAAATCTTCAATGCCAAGTATTACTGGGCCCAAGCGGGGTAAAGGACAATCCTTATCCCGTTTTTTTGGCTTCTGCGACCACTAAAATAGATCTTGCCGTAGTTTTAGGCGGAGACGGCACTATTCTCTCCGCAGCGAGACATCTTGCGCCAGAAGAAATTCCTATTCTTGCCGTTAATGTTGGTGGGCATCTCGGTTTTTTGACTGAACCCTTTGAATTATTCAAAGATACGTCCAAAGTTTGGCAACGTTTACAATCTGATATCTACGCTGTCCAAAAAAGAATGATGCTAGAGGCGAGATTATATGAAGGGACAGATCTCTCAAGTACCCAAGCTGTTAGCGAAACATTTTTCTGTCTGAACGAAATGTGCATTAAACCTAGTAGTGAAGATCGAATGCCGACTTCAATTTTGGAGATGGAAGTCGATGGTCAACTAGTTGATCAATATAGTGGTGATGGTCTCATCGTCTCAACTCCTACTGGTTCTACGGGCTATACGGTTTCAGCAAGTGGCCCTATTTTGCATTCAGGACTGGAGGCGATCGCGGTTACGCCAATCTGTCCTCTCAGTCTTTCAAGTCGTTCTCTGATTTTGCCGCCTGCTAGCCGGGTTAGTGTGTGGCCTTTAGGTGATTATGAAGTAAATACCAAGTTATGGACTGATGGTTCCCTCGCTACCAAAATTTGGCCCGGGCAAAAAGTTGTAGTAAGCATGGCAAATTGTCAAGCAAAGTTTATTCTTTTAAGAGAAACTTACTCTTTTTATCAAACTTTACGAGACAAATTACAATGGGCCGGAACTCGGATTCATTATGATAATAATGGACATTCCTAATTACACAGTCTATTTATTAGGCAGACTTGGTGCTTGGTAATAAACTGTCGCTATACTCCTGCTCAATCCTATTTCTAAATTCTTGAGTTTCGCTAAATTGATCCCAAAATCTTAAAATTTGTCGACTAACTTCCTGAGGATAAAAATAATGGAAGAAATGATATCCCTGAGGAAATTCCCATAAAACATCACCTTCTTTAAAGTGAGTTTGCCAACGTTTTAAGGAATTGCGATCGACAATTGTGTCGTTATGACTTCCGCAAACCATTAAGGGAACTTCAACTCCCCCAGCCGGAACCTTCACTTCACGGAATAAAGAATGAGGTGAGGGAGAAGTTTTAAGATCTTGTTTGAGAATTGCACTCAATCCTTTGGTGTAATATTGGTTTTGATGACCAAAAAGCCTTTGTACCATTTGGGCAAGAACTATTTCCTGACTACAAGGTAATAGAGCTCTCATGGCATAGTAATGAATTTGCCAATCTATAGCCGGGTGATCGCCAACTCCCAGTAAAGTTAAAGATTTAACTTTGTGAGGATATTTCCGCGCATAAAGTAACCCCAGCAGGCCACCCGTTCCATGTCCAATTAGATGAACTGTATTGGGAAGAGATTTTAGATAGTCAGCTAATAATGTCAGTGCGACCTTGAGACAACTGGCTTCATCTTGATTCTGATGATATTCCCATCGAGCAACAATATTCTTTTTCGATAGACAACGGATTAATCGGCTATCAAATTTTTTTAAACTAGGATTGGCAGAAATCCAGATATATTGGATATTTTGGGGTAGATTAGACACTTTTCTTATAGGTAACAATAAATTGAATAAGAAAGAGAAAAAGTAATGGCGACATATAACTCAATCAAACAATCACTTTTTCTCTCAACCCAGAGAAGGAGAACTCCAAGGGCAAACTTTAAAATTTAAACTTTTTTAGATTTTTATTTTGAATGGTATGTTATTGATTTATATCAAAGTTAATTGAGAATTAAATGCAATAGTCTTGAAGCTAGCTTACAGCAAAAAAATAATTTATTGATGAAAATTCTCTTGAGATAAGGAAAAGTAATCTTTTTTTTATAAATGGAAAGTAATTGTAATGTAAGTTTATTGGAGCTAAATATCCTATTTGTTATCTATACATAATTTGTTCTATTCACGATAAAAGATTGCTACTAGGAGATTATAAGCC
>JBCCYD010000259.1:0-8414 GCA_039190385.1 Cyanobacteria bacterium P01_F01_bin.143
AATAAAAGAGGGATAATATTGGGTACCATAAGGGTACAAATTAAGGATATTACCGACTTATGTTTCAATCAATGCCACATTCATACAAATCAAAAAGAGTTTATTGGAGTATCTCATTGATAGATAATTTTCTTGATCAATATCTATCAAAAGATTCATTTCTAAAAAATCGCTGTATCTTTCTCCAAATTAAATCAACTCTATTTTCTTGCTTTGACAAAGCTAGTTTGAAAAACAAGAAGAAAAAAATATTAATTTTAGTGAATAAATCACGGAGTAAACTGGATATTATAAATTCAATATCAGAGCAATGGGTTTCAAAAAATTCATTTTGAAACCCTACAAAAATACAGAATAGTCTTGTTTCTTCTTGGATGAAAGAAACTTGTAGAGGTTGAAAATTTCAAATAATTGAATTATCAACCTAAAATTCTAATCTAAGAAAGCATTTATCTTATTCGAACTATCTCTGTTTCAATCTTTTTTTCATATCGCTAATGAAGTACATTTCATAGCCTTTTGTATTACGATTAAAATCAATCCAGTAAAATTTCCCTTAGTAAAAAATCTAATTATTCATCATATAGATACCAAGGGAAAAATAAGAAGTAAGGCGCGATTCATATCTCCGTGTAAACTTCTTTTGGACTAATACCCGCCAGTTTCCTTGAATAACAGACAATAAATCAAGTATATTCTTCATAAATTGTTTGTTATTAGGACAAAAGAAATTATCCCAGTTTACCAAAAGATCTAATCATGAATACAAAAGCCGATACTTCTCAGAATTCCAAAGCCTCTTTAGCTGGAGAAAATCAGATTCAAGAACAAACACAAGAAACAAATGAAAATCTAACTCAAAGAAAGCCTAAAATAAGTAAACAAGTAAAAGTCACTGTATCTCAAAGTGATGCGGCATTTCTCAGTTCAATAGCAGAAAAACTTGGTATTAGTGAAGCTGAAGTATTAAGGAAAGGAGTTAAATTAATGAATTTATACGCCAAGACCTACGATCAGCCTGATACAAAGTTAGTTCTAGAAACTGCCGATACCAAACAAGATATTTTAGTATTGTAATCACCGAATAATATAAATTAAAAGGATGAGTAGTCGATCAATATTCATCCTTTTTTGTTTTTTATTCAAAATTCAACCAGATCTATATCAAATAAACTATGGGTGATCAATTTCCAGAAAAAGATAAAAAAGAACTACCACCACTTGACTTAGATAATTCGTCAGAAAGAGATCTAAAGGATTCATTCCATGAACTAGAAAAAAGTAGAGTAGAAACAGAAAATAAGCTTCTGATTAGTGCTAATACTATTATATCTATTCTTACCTGTAGTACAATGATTATTCTAATAGGATTAACTATTAATCGTGACTTAGAAAAAGATAAATATATTGATTATTTAAGAAGTGATACAAAAATAGAGCTCCTCGAAAAAAGCAAATTAATACAAGAAGCAAATGATAGCTTTCATAGAGAAAGTATCAATCGTTTTTACAATATTTTCGTCGCTCTTAGTGCCTATTTTTTAGGTGCTAATGCAAACAGAAATAAAAAATAGAAATTGAGTAGAAGTATGTTTGGCTCCAACCAGGGGCAACTTTGATTAGTTTTATCAATCCTTTGAATGATCCCACGGTATCGCAGCAGCTTGCCCAGCTTCCGGTTACAGCCTTGAGCATGGAATTAATTCCCCTTACGACTCGTGCTCAAACTATGGATGCCTTGTCTTCGCAGGTTAACATTGCAGGTTATAAATCAGTCTTGCTCGCCGCAGCTAGTTTACCGCGCATTTTCCCCATGATGACTACTGCAGCAGGCACAATTGCGCCAGCTAAAGTTTTAGTATTGGGTGCAGGAGTCGCAAGATTATAGGCGATCGCCTAGCCTTATCCTTTAACAGTTCATGAAAAACGAATAAACCTCTCGTATAGTAATGTTATGTACGAGATTGCATCCTGATTGATAAACTTAATTTGATTTAAAATTAGAGTCAAATAATAATCGTCGAATAGTAATCAAAGTCAGATATAATTTGACTGTTGAATCGAAGGGATCACAAAGAAGCTTGCTTCTCCTCCTCTGCAATTCACTTATTCAAATAAGTTAACAAAAAATCAGTGATCAAGTTTTAAATTTATGAAAACCATAAAAAAGATAGTTACTAATAGTTATAAGAAATTACTTTTTAGTTGTATAAAAACAGTATCTCTGATTGTATTTGTTGTCAGTAGCACTTTGATTGCTTGGCAAGCACCAGCGATCGCGTTTTTGGCCCAAGGAAATGCCATCACCGATCCCAATGCAATTTTGCGCTATTCTCTTCCCATTGATAATGATAAGGTTCGTGAGCTACAAGACGCTCTTGAAGATATCTCAGAGCAGTTGCGAAGTAAACGGTGGACCACTGTCAGTAACGATCTAAAAGATGCACTCTATATTCTTCAGGATAGTCGTGACGATATCCTTGAGAGTATCCCCCAAGCATTGCATCCTCGAAGTGAAATCTTGATGGATAAGATTGCCGAGGGAATTGAAGTAATCGAAGATTTTGCCGAAGATAAAGATCGAGAACCCATATATATTAAAACCGACGAAATTCTTACCTATGTAGGCGAGTTAGAAGAGTCGATGATTACAGAATTTCCCTATGAAGTTCCCGAAGAATATGCTCATTTACCGCAGCTTCTCGGTCGCGCGATCGTGGAACTAGAAACAACTAGAGGGAATATAGATATTATAATCGATGGTTATAGTGCGCCTGTCAACGGTGGTAATTTTGTTGATTTGGTAAACAGAGGTTTCTACGATGACATGTATTTTAACGCCGCTAAAGATACTTTTTTACAAGCTGGTGATCCTGCTGGCCGGACAGCGGGCTTTATTGATCCGAGTACTGGTGAATATCGTGCGATTCCTCTAGAGGTTTTGGTTGCAGGAGATGAGAAACCTACTTATAAATACACTCTAGAACAGCTTGGTCGCTATTTAGATGTGCCGATTATTCCTTTTAATGCTTATGGAGCAGTGGCTTTAGCTCATCCCGCTTTTAATCCTAATGGAGGCTCTTCACAATTTTTCTTCTTCAAATTCGATACGGAACTAACGCCTCCTGGTTTTAACTTAATGGATGGACGTTATTCCGTTTTTGGTTACACAATTGAAGGGAAAGATTTAATCGATGAAATGACTACTAGGGATAAAATCATCTCCGCTAAAGTGATTGATGGTTTGGAAAATCTTGTTCAGTAAACAGTTATCAGTTATCAGTCATCAGTTTATTCTTCAATGGTCAATGTAAAAGATATTGGCGAACAGGGTTTACTAAGAAAATTACAAGCTTTTTGCCCGGCCGAGATTATTGGGGATGATGGAGCAATTCTACAGCTCAAGCGCGATCGCAATTTAGTAGTCACAACCGATGTTCTGGTTGATAAAGTTCATTTTAGTAATAGCACTACCTCAGCTTTTGATGTGGGTTGGCGTGGTGCTGCCGCTAATTTATCGGATCTCGCAGCAATGGGAGCAGCTCCTGTTGGGATTACTGTGGGATTATCTCTCCCTGGGGAAACACCTGTATCTTGGGTGGAAGAATTATATCGCGGTTTATATAGTTGTTTGAGTAAATACCAAAGCGCGATCATTGGTGGTGACATTACTCGCTCCGAAGTTATTACGATCGCGATTACTGCCTTGGGAGAAGTTGCTCCTGGCAAAGAGATTCGTCGTAGCACTGCTCAAGTAGGAGATGCGATCGCGATTACTGGCTATCATGGTTTGTCTAGAGCAGGTTTAGAACTACTACTTCATCCCGAATTAGGTCAAAATTTAACTTCTACAGAAAAGAAAGTTCTCATTAAAGCTCATCAACAACCCCAACCTCGACTTGATGTTTTGCCCCTCTTACAAAGCCTCGGAGCGGATATTCGAGTTGCTGGAATGGATAGTAGCGATGGTTTAGGCGACGCGATCGCGCAAATTTGTCATTGTAGTAAAGTCGGTGCAATTATTGATAGTCATGCTTTGCCAATTCATCCTTATTTAACTAAATTCGTCACCCCATCCCAAGCAGAAGAATGGATTTTTTATGGCGGAGAAGATTTTGAATTAGTTCTCTTTTTACCGGAAAATATTGCTTTGTCTCTAGTCGAAAAAATAGGTTCTGGAGCTGGCATTATCGGCAAAATCACGTCTGAACCCGAAATTGTGATTAGTAATTCTCAGAATGATAATTTAAAATCTTTATCTGTTCTCAAAGCAGGATTTCAACATTTCAATAGCTAAGAAAAAAAGCGATCGCAACTGGGTAAACGAACGCTTTATCTAATCATGACGTATTGTCGATAACCTTACGGTAATAATACAATGTGAAATTCAAGGTAAGAGAAATTGAGCTCATCCCAGTTATAAATTTATTCAACCAATTAGCAATTAGCCATTAGCAGTTAAATTCTTTAGCTTGTCATCTAATGCTGTTTGAGAAACAAGGCCAGGAATCCGATCAATTATTTCACCATTTTGAAAAATTAGAATTGTCGGGGCTGCTTTAATGCCATATTTAGTTGCGAGCGTTTCGGTATCATCAATATTTGCTTTGCCGACTTTAACTTTTCCATCCCATTCTTCTGCGAGAGTAGCGACTATGGGATTCATTACCCGACATGGACCACACCAAGGAGCCCAAAAATCTACCAAAACTGGAAGATCGTTATTCATCACTTCAGTGTCAAAGTTATCTATGGTAAGGGTTACATATTTAGTTTGCTCAGTCATAATTTAGCCTCCTATGATATTTTTTTATTAACTTTAAGCTTTATACTGCAAGGCTTTTTAGTGCAGTAATAATTTCGCTAGGATCGAGCCTTTGGGTATAGTCAACATTGGCAAAACTATGAAGAATTTTGCCGTTTGGTCCAACTACATAGGTAGCTGGAATCGGTAATTCAAAGGTTGAATCTCCATTATAGGCGGGGAGATCAATGCCAAATTGGTTGTAAATGGGTCTTAATTCTTCTGCAAGGGTGAAAACTAAACCAAACTGTTTAGCTACCTGATTTTTACTGTCGCTGAGAACTTCAAAGGTTAATTCGTTTTTTTCACTAGTAGAAAGAGAATTGTCAGGAGTTTCTGGGGAAATTGTGATTAAAGTTGCCCCCAAAGCTTCGATCTCTGGCAAAGATTGTTGTAAGGCCCGCAATTCTAGATTGCAATAGGGGCACCAACCACCACGGTAAAAGGAAATTACTACCGCACCTTTGTCTAAAACTGTCTGCAATTCGACATTGTTTCCGACTGCATTGGGAAGCGTAAAATTGGGTACCGTATCTCCTACTTTCAAACTTTGTTCGCTAATTTTGGAATTCATTAAATCAACTGTGGCTTGTGCCATAACCTTTTGAATTTCTTCTGGTTGATTAGCTTGGAATTGAGCACGAAAATTAGTTAATTCTTTAGTTAAATTCATGATAGTTTTCTTTTTTTTTGAATGGACGTTCCAAAAAAGACCAAAAAAATATCTCTAGTGGATGTGAGAGTAAATAAGCTAGCTATTAGCAATAATCAAAAAGTCTAGAAATCAGGACTTATTACTTATTACTTATTACTCATTACTCCCGTAGTCCAATACCGATAAAATTACTTTCACGATATTGTTTAAGGTTTCGCGATCGCGATTAACCTTTGCCACAACCCGTAGACCTTGAAGGCTACAAGTGAGATAGCTCGCCAGACAAGCAATATCGGGATCTCTCTTGATTTGTCCTTTCGCTTGGGCTTGAGACAATGCCTTTTCCAAAGCCTGAGTTATACAACGGAAGTTGTGATTAATTGTCTTTTGAGTTTCAGCATCATCGGGGCAGAGTTCGATCGCGGTGTTGGTGATTAAACAACCATAACAATTTTGTTCTTCTAGCGATCTGGTAACCAAATCTTGAAACAGATTAATAATGGTTTGTTTATCCGCATCAGGCATTTTTAGAGCTGCGATAGTTTTTTCCACTACGGTTTGTTCGTAATGTGCGATCGCAGACTGAAACAAAGAGCGTTTATCCCCAAAGGTGTCGTACAGACTTCCTCGGTTGATACCCATAGTTTCTACCAAAAGTTGCATTGATGTTCCTTCATAGCCATAACGCCAGAAGGTATTCATTGCTTTGGCTAGTACTTCCTCTTTGTCAAACTCTTTTTTTCTTGCCATCAACTTAGTGATTTGACTCTAAAAACAGCATAACACATTATTGAATGATCGTTCAAGAAAAGAAACAAGTTTAATAGCGGGAAAATACTGATGTGGTTATAAATTTAACATGTTAAAAATAACAAGTATATTACTACTGCGTTATTTTTATTAATTTTTATCATTATGGATAATTTTGACTTTAGCCTAAATCGCTGGAATTGGAGAGGACTAACTCCAGAACTTGCTCAAGCATTATCAGAGATCGGGAATAGATTTAGTAGTGACAGAAATATTACTATTGCTGGTAGAAACAATATTGAAGATGTTTTAGATACGATTCTCGATAATTCTCAATTAGATTCAAAATTCATTATTGCTCTAGGAAATATCCCTTCAAATGCTATTGATGGCATTCCGAATCAAACTAGTATTGTGTCTGAGATATTTCCTGATTATGCAAGTTATGAAGGTCATCAAAAAGCGGTAGATTTCTTACATATTCTGACAGGGTTACCAAAAAATCTTATTTCCTCTGAATGGCCGGGTTTAGGATTTACTGGGACTGAAGATGAAGGAATAGCTCAAGGTGTAGGGGTTGCGGCAAACTTTCCAGCATTTCTTAATGAAACTGTAATTCATGATGTTTTAGTAACTTTATCTGAAGATTTAAGCTCTTTTGGTTTAGGAGGAATTGATGGTGATGTTTACGGTACAACAAACAAGGTAATATCAGCGTTATATATAGCTCTTGATAGTTTAACTCTCAATCTTACTAAAGCATTACGCACTGGAGATTTATCCGTGCTAATACCAGAAGAAGAAGAGTTTCTTGATTTTATTGGTTTTAATAAAGCTCCAGAAGAAAATATTGCACTATTTAATACTGTTACTAATTTAGGAAAAACAGGTTCTACTATTGGGGCAAAACTTGCTATTTTTTTGGAAGATGAAGCATTAGCGAATCAATTAATCACACAAGCAGCAGCCTCAACTTTAGGTGGATTTATTGGAGATAAAATAGTTTACGACAACTTTACGATTAAAGAAGGATTTCCATCTCTTAAAATTCGAGATTTATATACAAGATTTTATGGAGAGTATTTTCGTACATTAATCAATTTAGGAACAAGCGCCATTAATGATGCACTCTTCGAAGCTTTTGAGCTTGAGGATCCCTTATCTCAAATTACAGTTAGTGCGATTGGTAGTGCATTTTTTTACAACACTTATGGCAGTTTGGTAAATGAGGTTTTTGGTTCGGATTTTCCTGTTCAATACCTAGGTTTAGACCCTAGGAGAGACTATACATTAAGCCTTGCTGCTATCAAAGGCGACATTATACAAAATTTATATGGTGGAATTCAAAATTTTGCAGGGTCACAGCTATTTTTATTGCTCGATGAAGTGTGGAGTGATGCTAATCTTTCAAATCTCGGCTCGTCTATTGGTGGAACTATTGGTAGCCTCGTTTTGCCTGGAATTGGTACGTTAGTAGGCCAAGTTGTTGGAGGATTTGTTTGGGATTTAATTGATAATCCAGAAGCATTTTATCGTGTTGATCTAAATTTTGATAATAACAGCTTTGAGTATCGATTTGCATTTGAGGATGATGATGGAGAGGTCGCGATCGCAGAGCAGATGGCTCAATCAGCATCAGATACTCTTAATTTAATAGTTGGAATGATAGGTGGGACTGCTATCTCTACTGAATCTTATCTTTATGGACTAAAAGAAGACCAATTTCAATATAGGAATCAAAATATAGTATCTTTTGATGATTTTGAATCAGCTATCACAGAAGGAATCGTATCTCAGATTAAAACAGTAGAAATTGATGGTGGTGACCAATATATGAAGTATCTTGTTGCTATACCAGAATATTTTCCTTCTCTAGAGCTATTATTTGAAGACTTAGGTGTTGCCCAAGAGTATAGCAATCACAAAGACGATCCTTTTCTTTACGGACAAACAATTCTCAATATTGAAGATGAAGATGCAAAAGATTATTTATTGGAAGATTGGAATCGAATACTAGGACGTGTTAGAGAATTGGGATTAGATAATGCACCTTTTAATGATGGTGGAGAATTTATTTCTGGCACTAGGTCAAATGATAATTTAGACGGTAATATTGGAAACGATTTTCTCTATGGGAGTAAAGGGAATGACATTATTAACGGTGGAGATGGCAATGATACTATAGAAGGCATTGAAGGAAGAGAT
>JBCCYD010000260.1:0-8412 GCA_039190385.1 Cyanobacteria bacterium P01_F01_bin.143
TTAAGGGTGAAAAATATTTTCACGCTCAATCATTGGAACTCAAAGATTTACAAGTCCAGCCCGGTAAGATTTATTTATATTTATATAAAAATATCTCCAAGCCAGATATTGAGTTCATTTTTCCTAATATAAAAATGAGTATGACTTGGAAAGATCGGATAATATTCGGCATCCCGGCGATCGGGGCAGGTATTTCTTTAATCGTCAAAATACTACCTCAACTACTATTAATTATTGGTGTTATTATTTATGTAACTTTAGGGAAGCAACCTATAGAAGAATTAAGGGTTAGAGAGGAAGAAGTGAGAAATATTATGCCTTTACTAGTGACAGTCTTTTCTTTGGTTATTACTTTAGGTGGATTTGCTTTTAAACAATATACAAGTTACAAAAATAAGCAAATTAGATTCCAGAAGAGCGTAACAGAGACTCTCTTTTTTCGGAATATGGCAAGTAATACGGGAGTTTTTCAATATTTAATTGATACGGCGGAAGAAGAAGAATGTAAGGAAATTATTTTAGTTTATTATCATTTATTGACCTCGGGTAAGTCATTTACTCCTACTCAATTAGATAAATTTATTGAAGTTTGGATGGAAGATAAATTAGGGAAAAAAGTTAACTTTGATATTGAAAATACTTTACAAAGTCTAGAGGCGATCTCAGGAAAGTTGGATCCAGAGTCGGAATTAGTTCCTTTGTTAAAGCGCGATCAAAATAATCTATGTCAGGTACTTCCTTTAAAGCAAGCCAAACAAATCATTGATAATATTTGGGATAATGCATTTGCCTATAACTAAGACTACTACCCCAACAAGTTTGAATTGATGAATTGATGTAAGCCGAGGGAGCCGAGGGAGCAGAGGAAGCTGAGGTAGCAGAGGGAGATAATATGCGATCGCGAAGTGCCTCGTCTTTAGCGAGACCGCGCAAAGCAAAACATTACGAGATCGCTCTTGACTATATTATTAAACTTCAACTAAGAGTTAGGAATGCTCTCTACCTCTGTTGCGCCTTCAACACTACCCGCAACCTCTTCTGCTTGGGCTAAAACGCTTTTGGCATCTTCGTTATATTTCAACACAACCTTGCTGCCTGCTTGAGCAACCCAAAGTCCTACATCATCGGAAATACCAGCATCATCTAAAGCTTTAGCAACACGTTTAGCTAAGCCACTTTCATCAAATTGCCCATCCAATCCTACTTTTGCTAAGGGAATAGAATTTTCTTCGGCTGCTGCAGCAACTGAGATGTCAGGTGTACTTGTTGCTTTTTCTTCTTCTTTTTTGCCGAATAGTCTACCTAGAAAACCCATGAGACTTTTTCTCCTAAATACGTTTGTTTATAAGTGTAGGAATAATTCAATCATAGAAAATCCAGCAAAAGATATAGTTATAGAATTAATTAAGATCTCTGGTTTTGAGCTTATTTGGCCAATTTTAGTTGATATTATGCGATCGCTAGTAAATATATTACGAGGTAATCTACTACAGATTGCAGTAAAAATAACTTAAATATGAGATTATAGTAAGCAAATATTTTCTTATCTAACTCTAAGAAATCTTAGTGTGTTTACAATAATTCAAGAACATTTTCTTAAGGATATAGTAAATATTATCTAAGTGTATTTTTGGCAATTTATCAATTTAAACTTATGGTAGGATTAAACAACCAAAAAACCTATACTATGAATGACAATTTTTCGTTAGTAGTTGATTTTCTAGACCGCAAATTAAGTAGAACCAGCGTACATCTTGTAGAAACACCTTGCTATTATTATCAAGGAAACGGGGCAAAACTAGAAATAACCGTATTTTCTAATCCCCAAATTGGCACAGTAGATGTCAGAATGATTAAATTGAAAAATCATGATCGAGATCCTTTTTTTGAATCTAGTTACGAGCTCAAGGGTATGTCGATTACTACTTTTGAAAGAGATATTGAGGATTTAATATCTCAAATAAGTTAATTAGAGAAATTTAATGGAGTTTGCGCGATCGCCTGGGACTGCGCGATCGCAAAACCAAAATAAGTAATAGCTTACTCAACTGAATACAGAAGAAGACATTGCAGGGTTAGAAGCTAATGACATTCTCCCCTTGGATTTAGTTGCAGTCAATCTTTATCCCTTTGAAAAATGATCGTCCAACCCAATGTGAGTTTATCATACGCGATCGCGCAAAGTCTGACACTGTGCGATTTCATTTTATGGACAGTATAAAAGGTAGATGCTCGTTGGATTGAACTATAAGAGACAATAATTTAATTTAACTAACCCATATCAAGCGTTAATCTATTGTTTTAACGATAAGATGAGAATTATTTTCATTTAGCATTATAGAGATTTTGGAAAATGGCAAAATCAAGGAATAATTCAATTATTCCTTAAAATTACTAAACTTCCAAGTCCTTTTTTTCGTTCTTTAATCTAATTCTTTACTCAAGATTAATGATAATTATTAGCATTAAGTAATCTAGAGAGTTAAAGAATAACGAAATTAGGTAAATGTAAAAACGGCATTAAAGTTATTCGAAAATCATATACATTTTTTCTTCATAGTATATATAGTTACAAAATGCCGCCAAAATTTATTTTATAAAACCAGGATACGGGTAAAAGCTGAGATAAATTCACTCTTATCATAGGAACCGTCATTAAAACTTGAAGCAAAAAGCTTTAATTTGCATTCATAAAATTACGAGAGGAGAACCCATCAATTAATGTCTTTACAGGTAGAACTACTAGAACAGAGTTTTGAGGCTATTAAACCTCAGGCTAATGAGTTTGTCAGTAGCTTTTATGACAATCTGTTTACAGCTAATCCTGAAGCTAAGCCTTTGTTTGACACCACAAACATGGCAGAGCAAAAGAAAAAATTACTAGGTTCTTTGGTTTTGGTAGTAGAAAACCTACGAAAGCCGGAGACTCTAGATAGTGCACTTAGAGGCTTAGGTGCTCGCCACGTTAAATATGGAGCCTTACCCGAGCATTATCCTTTGGTTGGAGGCGCTTTACTCACTACTTTTGAACAATATCTTCAAGAGAAATGGACGACCGAAGTCAAGCAAGCTTGGGTCGATGCCTATGGCGCAATTAGCGAAATTATGCTCGATGGAGCTGATTATTCCGAAGAAGAAGTCGCCCTGCCAACTCCTGAAGCCACAGAAGAAGCAGCAGAAGAAGGTAGTTTACAGGTAGAACTACTAGAACAAAGTTTTGAGGCTATTAAACCTCAGGCTAATGAATTTGTCAGTAGCTTTTACGACAATTTGTTTACAGCCAATCCCGAAGCTAAGCCTTTGTTCGCTAAAACAGACATGGCAGAGCAAAAGAAAAAATTGCTAGGTTCTTTGGTTTTGGTAGTAGAAAACCTACGTAATCCCGATGCTCTAGATAGTGCCCTCAGAGGCTTAGGTGCTCGTCACGTTAAATATGGAGCCTTACCCGAGCATTATCCTTTGGTGGGAGGGGCTTTATTGGCTACTTTCCAACAATATTTAGGCGATAAATGGACTCCTAATGTCAGACAAGCTTGGGTCGATGCCTATGGGGCGATTAGCGAAATTATGCTCGATGGGGCTGACTATACAGAACAAGAAATTGCTTTAGATCAGGCTTCTAATGATGAAACTGCATCAGTAAATGCTGCGGCTATTCCTACTGTAGAGATTAATCCCAAAGCAGGTCTTTTCACTATTGTTGGTGGGGGCATTTTGGGATTAATCGCTATTCTTCTGGTAATTCTCTAGCAGGAACATATGGCAGCTAATCTAGGCAAAACTTTTCAATTAGGTAAGTTATTACAATCAAAGTTTGTCGTTATTGGGGTGATGTTTCTCTTGTTGGCTTGGTTTACAACTGCTTTTGTTTTAGATCAGCGTAGTATTTTTCTTCCTGGGATAACTTCCAATGGTCACATTTTGTTTGAAGCAAGTTGTAGTTCCTGTCATGAAGGATTTAAACCAGTAACTAATGAGACTTGTAATCGTTGTCATCAAGCTGAAATGGCTACAGATATTCATGGAGCCAAAAAATTTCGTGATCCTCGTTGGGCTGAATATCTGGCAAATCTTGATGTTTTAACCTGCACTGCCTGCCATGCCGAACATGTCCATATGTTTGCTCGGGGGGTACATATTCAGCCAGATTTATGTATGGCTTGTCATGAAGGAGTGATTGATGGACAACTAATTAGTCATGATGGATTTTCTCCTGATGGTTGTTGGACAGGCGGCTGTCACAATTTCCATGATCATCGAGGAATTTCTACGGGCTTTTTGCGGAAAAATCTTGATCAGCCTTGGATTTTACCTGATCCTACTGAGCCAGCAAGAATAGTTGAGATTAAAACAACTACTCCTCCTGAAGCTGATTTAATTCAAGCGTTTTTGCAGGGGGAAATATGAGAATTATTAGCTCTAGATTAATAGTTTTACTATTGTTTGTGGTTAATTTTTGCCTAGTTGCTCCTGCGGCTGCGGCAAATATCACTCAATCTCAGTTGGATGAGATTACTCAACTTTGGCAAACTAGTGCCCATGCTCTGACGGAAGTTAATTGTTCAAGTTGCCATCAAAATTCTGAGACACAACAGCTAGTAATGAATCCCACTCAAGAAAGTTGTCGCAGTTGTCATGAATATGCGGTGGATACTTTTTTATTGGGTAAACATGGCATTCGTACCTTAGAGGGTTTATCTCCTCTGACTCCAGCTATGGCCCATTTACCGATGAAAGACTCGTCAATGGGATTACAAATGAGCTGTAATACTTGTCATGATGTTCATTCGGTGAATACGATCCAAGCTTCTGTTGATTCTTGCCTGATGTGCCATAATGACCCCCATTCTCTGAATTATCAGAATTCACCGCATGCAACACTTGTTGATTTTACTAGTCTTCCTCGTCCCAATGAAGAAGCGGTAACTTGTGCCACTTGCCATTTACCGAGAACAGAAGTTGGGAGCTCGATACTAGTCAATCACAATAATACTTATGTTTTGAAGCCTCGCGATCGCATGGTGCGAGATGTATGTATGAACTGCCACGGAGTAGAACATGCCTATAACAGTATTTTCGACGATGAATTAGTCGAATCCAATTTTGCTCAACCCCCGACTCAAAAAATGCTCACCTTCCAATTAGTGAGAGATTTGGAGAAGAAACGGTCAAGCAAAGCCAAATAACACTAGCTGCCACTAGTGATTATTAATTTATTTAACTTTACTCAACCTAGTAGAACTAAAGATCATACTAACAATGAATAATGCAATTCGGACAATCAAAACTCGAACTATAGGATTAATTGCGATCGCCATCACGGTGACTCTTACCGCGATCGCTTGTGGTGGTGGAGGGAACCAAACTACTGCCGCAGTAGGCATTCCTCCCGAAAAAGTTGTTGATTATATCCACACTGTCTTACTTGCAGATCGTACCGCTTATACCAAACATGTGGTCAATCGTCTCAAAACACTGGAAGGAAAAGAGAAACCCAAAGGTGTAATCGACGCTGAAGCAACTGAAGGTTGGCAAGAAAATAATGGTATTCCCTTACCTGCTCAAATGTTCCGTTTGGGTTCAGAAGTTGCTTTAGAAAATACTACAGAATTTACCTATAACCTGATTTCTACTTGGTATATCAACGATAGCCATAATCCCAAAACTGAATTTGAGCAAACTGCTATGGCAGCGGTCAACGAAACTGGAGAACCCTATAAAGATTATCAAGAAATTGGTGGGCAAACTTATTTCTCTGCTCTTTATCCCGACAAAGCCGTAGCCGAAGCTTGTGTTTCTTGTCACAATACTCACCCAGTTCATTTAGAACGTTATCCTGATAAGACATTTGAATTAGGAGAAGTTATGGGCGGTATTATTATCAATCTGCCTGTAGATAAAACTTAAAAAAGAAGGCAGAGGGCAGAAGGTAGAAGGCAGATGGAAAAAGCAATTGCTTCTGTCCTCAAATAAGTAAATATCATCATGAAACCTAAATTTTCTACATTAATAATACTCGTATTTTTAACAGCCGCAATCCTCTTACCTTTTGCTGTTAGTCAAATTTATATTCCTGTAATGCGGGAACAATCTTTTGATTTATTGTTATTTTTACAAGGTCAACTTTATAAACAAACTACTGGCTATATTGCCTTAGCTTTTGTCGTCTTTGAAATGATGCTGGTCACCAGAAAAAGAGGTCGAGGTTGGAATATCTCAATCAAAGTTCCGGGATCAATGGTCTTATGGCGCAGATTACATGTCTTTTTGGGAGTTGTGTTATTCGGTATTGTTCTAATTCATACAATTGGGGCCCATGGCTTAAATTATAATGCAATTTTTTTATGGGTCTTTTTCTGGGCTAGTCTTTCGGCATTAATAGGTGTAGTTGCAGAAACTGGTATTGTCGAATCTCCAAGAAGAAGATTTTTAGTTTGGTTATCAAATAAAAAATCTAATGACGAGAAAAAGTTGGGCGTATCCAAAAGTACTTTGGTTCGTAATTTAAGAGGATTGTGGTTGGGTAGTCACATTCTTCTGGTGACGATGTTTTGTATGATGTTACTTGGTCATATCTTTTTAGTTTATTATTACCAGTAATATTTAAGATAAAAATGGCAATATGACTAATAATATTATTCTGCAAAGAGCAGCTAATTATTTTACTGAGCAGACTAATTTGCCATCATCGCCCGAAGTCGTAAATGGGTTGTTAGAAGCTGAAAAAACTGCCAAAAAAGAAAAAATTACTTATTGCTGGGAAGATTTAATTGGTAATTGGCGATTATGTTTTGTCACAGGAACGAAAAAGACTCGCAAAAAAGCAGGAGTTGTTCTGGGTGCAGGACGATATTTACCTCGTTTAGTAAAAATTTCCCTTAATTATTCATCTCAGGAAAAATCATTAGCCAATCAGGGAACTGTCGAAAATCGCGTAGAAATTGGCAGCTTACAATTATCATTAACAGGCCCAGTTAAATTTGTGACTCCGAAAAATATTCTGGCCTTTGATTTCACGAGAATGAAAGTCAAGTTACTAGGTTTGACTCTTTATGATGGCTATATTCGTGATGGGGAAGCTAAAGAGGCGAGTTTTTATAGCGATCGCCTTGCTGAACAAGCATTTTTTCTCTACTTTTATATAACTGACTCAGCAATAGCAGCTAGAGGTCGCGGTGGCGGCTTAGCTCTATGGAGCAAACAATCATTGACCATTAATCATTGACCATTGACCATTGACCATTAGCCATTAGCAATGACATTAGTAGTATTACTTAGGACAATCAGATAATAATTCATAAATTTCTGAGGAATCACTATGGCATAAATTAGCGACTATAAGTTATCTTCGGACGCGTAACGAGTTTGGGTATCTCTATGTCCAGCAATCTCAGCATTGAGCGAGGAAACGAAAAATTTTCTTTCATTTATACCCTAACTGTCTATTATCATGACAATAGCGATCGCGTAATAAAAGATCAAGTTTCCCAAAATTCGCCAAAAACAATTAATCAGCATTCTGATTCCGACTCCTATTGGGAAAAATCGAGCGCTGAGACCCAAAATTCCCAGCAATCATCAGCTTTATCGATAACTAAAGACAAACATGATGATAGTTTATCTTTAGCTATTTCTAATCCCACCACGATTATCAATGATTGGTATGCATTAGAAACAGATGAAGAAGAACTGGATTTATTTTCTGTGGATGCAATTGCTGGGTCTGATACAAAACAAAATTCTTCTCAGCCAAAAATTAGTCCAGATAAATTATTGTTACTAGCATCGTTTGGCTATCTAATATTTATTGTCTGTTGGTTGTTTTCCTATACAACAGGAAAAAATATTATTCCTTTCTTCGCTTCAAAAACGAGAACTATTTCCAAAGCAGATGTTGAATTTCTTGACTATATGCAGCGATCGCTAGACATTATAGATCGTCAGGTCATTGCGGCGGAAAAAGCGTCTCCTGCGGGCGAAGAAAATCCCACTGTCGTTTACGTTCCTGTATATACTCAAGCAGCAAACAATCCTATTCCGCGTTACGCTCCTCAACCTCTACCACAAGCCATTCCAATTCCTCCGCCACCTGAATTCAGCAGTATCGACCCCCCGGTCAAAATCCCTTCACCACCAAAGCCTCCTGAGCCAACCAATCTTAATGTCGCTGAAACTCCCAAACCCAAAGACAAGAAATTGGCAGCTGTTACTACTCCAAAAGTCAACAGTACCCTGGTCGGGCTAATGGAATTAGGAGAAGCTTCTGCTGCATTCTTCAAGATTGATGGGATTACTCAGAGAATTTGGTTAGGAGACAAGATTCAAGACACTAATTGGATTCTAGAGTCGGTGACCTCAGAAAAAGCAACCATAACGAATCAAGGAAAATCTCGTATTCTTACTGTGGGAGAA
>JBCCYD010000261.1:0-8409 GCA_039190385.1 Cyanobacteria bacterium P01_F01_bin.143
AGAACATTGTGAGCAATGGATAGATGGCAAAAGATCACTATTAGAAATTGCTCAACAAATCGATCAAGATCCTTTAACATTAGCGACTATATATTATCACTGGATACAAAAAGGTTGGATTTCTTTTGTAGAAACTCAACCAAGAGCGAGTTTTTCAGCTATGAACTCAAACTCAGCAAAATCAGATTTACCGATGATTCTTAGCGTTGATGATAGCCCAGTAGTTCAAGCAATGATTAAACGGGCGATCGGTGAAGATTATCAGTTAATGTTCGCGAATAGTGGTTTGGAGGCACTAAAAATACTTACTAGTTCGCCAAAAATAAAATTAGTTTTGCTAGATGTCACGATGCCTGAAGTCGATGGCTTAGAAGTTTGTCAAACGATTCGACGCTTTAAGCATTTTAAAGATTTACCAATAATTATGTTGACAGCAAAAGACCGAATGCTGGACAAATTTAAAGGTAAATTTGCTGGCTCAAATGAATACCTAACCAAGCCAGTAGATCAAGTAAAATTGCTGGAAACAATTCACAAATATATACCAGTAACTATATCTGTTTGTAGCTAACTAATGAGGAAAAAGATCATGGAAAGCCAATCCTATCTGAGGTTTCGCTTACACGATTTGGATTATGCAATAAAAGCCAATCAAGTAAAAGAGATATTTCAATTGCCTGAAATAAATCCTATTGCTGATGCTCCTGGCGATATTATCGGCATTTTAAATTTAAGAGATAAAATTTTGCCGATTATGCATCTTGATCGACGCCTTGGGCAACCAGTACAAGAATGTCGTGCGGCCGATAGTGTCATAGTCATTGAGTGGGAGCGAATTCAAATCGGCATCATTGTCAATGAGGTCTTAGAGGTTCAAGTTATTGAATCAAGCAAGATCGAAACAGAACCTGACTATGGCAGAGAAAACTACATTAGTTCTGCTTTGGTGATGGCGGTGGCGAAAGTTGCAGACAGGTTAATCATGATACTGCAAGCAGAAAGTCTGATTCGGCAAGCAGATGAAGTCGCCATGATGGTTTGGGAAGAAGAAAGTAAAGCTTTAGAGCAAGCAGAAGTAGATGAGGATGAAGCAGAAGAGATAGATCCCGGGAAAATTCTCACCAACTTCTATGATCTTTACTGTCCCAATGCTCAGGATTCTGAGAGAAAGATTTTCCGCAAGCGAGCTAGTGAACTTAAGAAACCGCTAGAAACGTTTGAAGTTTTAAACACCATGCCCTTAGCAATTTTTAGTTTAGGGGATGAATATTTTGCTTTTGATTTGGAGGTGGTCAAAGAATTTATTGATATTGATAACATAACGCCGATTCCTTGTTGTCCTAAACATATTTTGGGCAACCTAAATTTACGAGGCGAAATTATTACCTTAATCGATGTTGCAGCACAATTAAATTTGCCTAAAACTAAGCAAACAGAGACTTCTCAAGCGATCATTATTCAAACTGAAGATATTAGCGTTGGCATTATGGTTGACGAAGTATTTGATGTTATCTATCTCGCTCCAGAGTTAATGAATGTGGCGCCAACGGCAATTCATCCTGAACGTAGACAATTTATTCGAGGTACGGCCTCCTACGGAGAATCTATGTTTAGTGCTATCGATTTATCCAAGATTTTCACTCAAGGTAATTTAGTGGTCGATCATTAAACCTTAACAACTTTATTTAGCAGAAAAACCATGCTGAAGATAAAGTTGACCAACCTGTTAAACCTTAAAAGCTGTACTCTATGAAAATTAGAAATCAATTAACTGCAATTGCGATCGCAGTAGGAATTTTAGGAGCTGGTGAAATAGCACTAATGTTTCTACATAGTTCAAAAAATATTGCTCGCACAATTAACTATACGGGCATCGTTCGCGGAGGAACTCAAAGACTCGTCAAACTTACCTTTGAACAAAATAATGTTAAGGAGAAAAATCTACTTCCTGAACTTACTGGCAAATTAGACAATATTCTCAATGCTTTAGTAAGTGGCAATCAAGAACTAAAACTAAAGCCCATCAAAGATAAGCAATTTCAACAACAAGTTCAAACTGTCAGAACCGAATGGGAATCTCTGAAAAAGACTATTAGTTCCTATGATTACAAAGATCCTAACTCTCATGTAGCTTTACTCAATGCCAGTGAAACTTATTTTGACTTAACAAATGAGATGGTTTCAGCCGCAGAAGCATACAACAGTAAAAAAAGTGAGAGGACAGCAATATTTGACTACTTAATTCTACTGATTGATGTAGCAGTGATCGGATATATTCTCTGGATTAATAGAAGAATTATCAATACTCTGAATATTGTTACTAGTAATCTTGGTAGTTCCTCGGCACAAATTGCCACAACAACTTCACAGCAAGAACAGGCCATGACAGAACAGGCCACGTCGGTTAATGAAACCACAACAACTATCGAAGAATTAGGAGCTACTTCTCGCCAAACGGCAGAACAGGCAATGAGTTCAACTAGTGGAGCACAACAGGCTATTGAACTCACTGAAAAAGGTAATCAATCAGTTAGTCAAACTATAGCTGGAATTCAGGAATTGCAAGATCAAGTTACTGCGATCGCAGATCAAATCATCCGCCTGAGTGAACAAACAGGACAAATTGGAATGGTTTCTGATTTAGTTGCTGGTGTTGCTAAAAAGACTAATATGCTAGCTCTTAACGCTGCAGTAGAAGCTGCTAGAGCAGGAGAACAGGGTAAAGGCTTTGCGGTTGTGGCCGGAGAAATTCGTAAATTAGCCGATCAGAGCAAAAAATCTGCCAGTAAAATTAATACTTTAGTTGAGGATATTCAATCCTCGATTAATAGTACCGTCATGGTCACAGACCAAGGACAAAAAGTAGCAGTTCAGGGATTGAAATTAGCCGAAGAGACATCTTCTTCCTTTAACTCAATCGCTGAATCAGTTAATAATGTCTTCCTTAATAGTCAGCAAATTACGATGAGTGCTAAACAACAAGCTGTTGCTGTACAACAAGTAGTTTCGGCAATGAACGCAATCAACTTAGGATCACAAGAAACTGTCAGTGGTATTAGCCAAATCAAAGCTGCGACTGGAGATTTGAAAAACAATGCCGCAGCGTTAGAAGCAACGATTTAGCTTTAGTTGGAAATCATTTCTAAGCAACTGCATCTTATCTATTATTTTTTGGAGGGTATTAATTATGTTGGAAAATATGAAACTCAAAAATCGTATTTTAGTTGGCTATAGCATTCCGATCGCAATTTCTACTCTAGTGACAGGAACTATTATTTGGAATGTTAATGCAGCGCAAGAACAATTTAAGGAAGTAGAAAAACTCACTAAAATTGAAGTCAAAACCCAGGAAACAGCCTATCATTTAGCTCAGATTGAGAAGGCTTCTTTAGACTATGTCATAGTGAAAAATGCTGAGGCCAAAGATAAATATAACAAGATGGTTGAAAAGTTTGACGCTGAAATTGTTGAACTAGAAGAGCTAGTTACGGATGCGGAACAAAAAGAGTTGTTTCTTGCAATTGACGCTCAAGGTCATAAGGTGATTGACTATACGACTAATCTGATGAATTTAGTAGATCGCGGTCAAGCTGATCAGGCACAACAAATCTGGAATACAGGAGATGGCCGCGCCATGGAAGCAGAACTAGAAAAGCTTTTAGAGGAGGCAACCGCTCTAGAAATCGAGCTATTGGGTGAAAGTGAAGCCAAAGAAAAACAAATCTTGACAACTTTATTTTGGATTTCCTTGTTAGGAAGCTTATTGGCGAGTGGAATTTCCGTGGGTTTAGCTTTCTTCTTGGCAGAAACAATTAGCAAAACAATTAATCAAAGCATCACTAAACTCACTACTAGTTCTTCTCAAATTGCCACAACAACTGCAGAGCAAGAGCGCTCAATGACAGAGCAAGCAACTTCTGTTAATGAAACCACTACCACAATTGAAGAATTAGGAGCCACTTCTCGTCAAACAGCAGAACAGGCAATGAGTTCAACTAGTGGAGCACAGCAGGCAATTGACCTAACAGAAAAAGGAAATCAGGCAGTTGCTCAGACAATGTCTGGGATTAACGAACTGCAAGATCAAGTTGGCGCGATCGCAGATCAAATTATGCGTTTGAGTGAGCAAACAGGCCAAATTGGAATGGTTTCTGATTTGGTAGCCGATGTTGCTAATCAAACAAATATGCTGGCTCTTAACGCCGCTGTAGAAGCTGCTAGAGCAGGAGAACAGGGTAAAGGCTTTACCGTTGTTGCTGACGAAATTCGTAAACTGGCAGATCAAAGTAAAAAATCTGCGGATCAAATCAATAATCTAGTTGGCGATATCCAAGCCTCGATCAATAGTACCGTCATGGTTACAGATCAAGGACAGAAAACAGCCATTCAAGGATTGAAATTAGCTGAAGAAACAACTTCTTCCTTTAACGCGATCGCTGAATCGGTAAATAATGTCTTCCTTAACAGTCAGCAAATTACGATGAGTGCCAAACAACAAGCTGTTGCTGTACAACAGGTAGTTTCTGCAATGAATGCTATTAACTTAGGATCCCAAGAAACCGTAAGTGGTATCAGTCAAATCAAAGCAGCAACTGGAGATTTGAATAAAACTGCCGAACACTTGAAAGCAACCGTTTGATCAGTTAACAGTCATCAGTTAACAGTTGTCAGTTATCAGTTATCAGTCATCAGTTTTTAAGTTGCCAGTAATTAGTTATCAGCCAACAGATATCGTAAAAGGCCATGTTCATTGAAGACACCGAACTGCGAGAGCTATACAAAATAGCCAGTGCCGATCATCTTGAAAAAATTGAAAATGGATTAATCCATCTGGAGAAAAATCCTGATGATCAAGACAAATTAGAAGAATTACTCCGCGCAACTCATTCACTCAAGGGTGATTCACGGATGTTGGGAGTAGAAGAAGCAGAAATGCTGGTTCACCAGATGGAAGATCTGCTCAATGATATTAAAGAAAGCAATAGTGTTTTTACTTCCAATCTTTGCGATCGCCTTTATCAGGGATTAGATGCCGTCAGAAAAATTGCCCGAGAAGCAGTTACTGGAGAATCATCTGGGATTAGTACCTTCCATGTCATGGCTCAATTAATGGGGGCAGAAGATGAGGTAGAACCAGATCCCGAGCCAGTTGCAGTTTCTCAATCGGCTCCCGAAACTCCTGAGATTAATGCTGAGCTACCGCTATTTAATGAACAGGAAGAAGAATATCCTGCCGAATTACTAGCAGAGCTAGCCAAAGAACAAGAAGCTATGGCGGCAGCGGCTCAGGAAAAAGCGAAACAAGAATTGGCAAAAGCCGCTCAAATCGAAGATCATGAGATCGAAACCGTCAGGATTGGCTTCCCCAAACTAGATGCTTTGATGACTCAGGCAGGAGAGCTATCCGTTACCAAGTTACGTTTAGCAAGACGCACCGAAGAAATCAGAGATATTATCAATCTTTGGGAAGATTGGAGTCGAACAGCTTTTACGTCTCAGGTAACAATTAAGGAATTAGAGCGCCATTTAACACCAGAAACTCTAGAACCAATTCAAAAGTTTGAGCGATTAAACCAAGATTTTTTAGAACAACTAGGAGAGCGCGTTACCCAACTTAAAAATGTCACAGTTGAAGATAATGCTCGTTTAGAAATAGTTGCCCATAGTTTAGAAACAGGCATTCGCGATCTGCGATTGTTACCCCTAGCAACTGTTTTTAATCTCTTTCCTCGGATGATAAGGGATTTGGCCAAGCAATTAGGAAAAGAGATTAACCTCAAAATCGAAGGCGGAGATATTGCCGTTGATAAAAGAATTTTAGAGGAAATTAAAGATCCTTTAACTCATTTAATCCGTAACGCGATCGATCACGGTATTGAAACTACTGAAGACCGAATTTCTCAAGGGAAGCCAGCTACGGCCAACCTTTCGATTCGAGGTTATCAAAATGCTAATAGCATTTGTATCGAAGTAGTCGATGATGGTCGAGGTTTAGATACAGAAAAGATAAAATCAACCGCTTTGCGTCGTGGCTTACATACAGAATCAGAATTGGCAGCCATGACCTCAGAACAAGCCCAATCATTAATTTTTGCTTCAGGATTTTCCACTCGCACAGAAGTTAGTGAAATTTCCGGGCGTGGTGTTGGTTTGGATGTGGTACGTGCCAATATCGAACGACTCAAAGGGTCAATTCAAGTTTCTTCAACCTATGGCAAAGGCTGTCAATTTCAACTGACACTCAAAACTAGCTTAAGTACAACTCATATTCTAATTGTTGAAGTTAACCAGAGTATTTATGCTATCCCCGTAGATTTGATCGACTCAATGCTATTTGTTGAGCGCAATGATATTTTCCAAGTTGAAGGCACTCCGACAATTACAGTTGAGGGTGAACCTGTATCAATTAGTTGGCTATCTAGCCTATTAAAATTACCAAAATCTACTGAGAATAACCCAACGAGCAAAATGTCTTGTGTAATTCTCAAGTCTGGGAATGAACGTTTAGGGATAATTGTCGATCGCCTGGTAGAGCAGCAACATATTATTTTAAAACCACAGAGTAAGTTACTGAAACGCATTCCCAATATTTCTGGAGCGACGATCTTGGGCACTGGGGAAATCTGTATGGTACTTAACCCCAAAGATCTGATGCAAACAGCATTGCAAGGAACGGCAATTAATAATGACCTGAGTAATGTTTTAACTCAAATTAGAACCAAGCCCAAAGTTTTATTAGTTGAAGATTCACTGCCAATTCGGACTCAGGTCAGACGAATTCTCGATAGTTCTGGCTATGATGTGACAGTTGCCGTCGATGGCTTAGATGGCTTCCAAAAACTACAGGCAGCGGATCACAACAATTTTCAAGCGATCGTCTCTGATGTGGAAATGCCCAATCTTAGCGGCCTAGAAATGACTGCTCGTATTCGTCAGTACAAAGAATATAGCGAGCTACCAATTATTTTAGTCACCACATTAGCTAAAGAATCAGATAAGCGCAGAGGTGCTGATGCTGGTGCTAATGCTTATTTAACTAAAGGCGATTTTGACCAAACAGTTTTACTAGATACCTTAAGGAGGTTGATTTAATTATGGCTAATTCACCAATTAAAGTAGTATTAATTGAGGATTCTCCCGTTGCTTTACAAATTTTGCAACGACTTTTAAATGCCGCTCCCGAAACTGAAGTTGTGGGAACAGCTAACGATGGTTCACAGGGTTTAAGTGTAATTGCCAGAACTCAGCCTGATGTGATTTGTACTGACCTACAAATGCCTGGAATGGACGGCCTGGAATTTACCAAACAACTTATGCAAACCAATCCTTTACCAGTTTTAGTTGTCAGTAATGCGGTACATCCGACAGATGTTGATAATATCTTTGAACTTATGCAAGCTGGGGCTTTAGACTTTTTCCCGAAGCCTACAACAGGCTCGCCGACAGATTATGACAAATTACAATCATCTTTGGTTAGCAAAATTAAAGTTTTAGCGACGAAAAAACGTTAAATCTCTGCGAGAAAAACAATTAATGGGAGATTGAGTATTATTCTTAATCTCTTTTTTTCTAAAAAATTACTCATGCTTATTCAATATGTCTAAATCCCCAATCAAGGTTTTTTTGGCAGAAGATTCTCCTGTAGCTTTGAATATTTTGCAACGCATTTTAGATACTGCACCTGAAATTGAAGTTGTCGGGGTAGCTCGTAATGGCAAAATTGCTTTGGAACAAATTCCTCAATTGCAGCCAGATGTAATTTGTACTGATCTATTGATGGGAAAAATGGATGGCTTGGAATTGACAAGACAATTGATGGCTAAATATCCCAGACCGATTTTAGTTATTAGTCAAGCAGTTCAATCTACAGATACTAATAATATTGGACAGTTGCTCGCCGCAGGAGCAGTAGATGTTTTTCCGAAACCAAATACTGGCTTACTAGAAGATTATCAACAACAAAGACAAGCTCTGATTGAAAAAATTAGAATCCTCGCTGGAGTTAGAGTCTTTACTAAAAGATTGCGTTCTTCTGCTCAAGCAACTCAGGAAAAAGCCAAACTACAACAGAAAAGAGACGTTAGTGATTTCGATGCTTTCGATTCTATAGTCGCAAATTCTAGAAATCAGCATAATTACAAAATTATTGGCATTGGGGTTTCCACTGGCGGGCCGAATGCCACGGAAGAAATTTTCAGCACTTTACCAGCCAATTTTCCCTTGCCGATTGTTTGTGTACAACATATTAGCGAAGGATTTTTAGATAATTTAATTAGTTGGTTGGATAGCATTTCACCTCTTAAAGTTAAAATTGCTGAACCTGGAGAATTCCCAACATTGGGTAATATCTATTTTCCCTGGCGATCAATTTCTAGATGATATCGCTCGGGGGCAAAATAGATATTACCC
>JBCCYD010000262.1:0-8366 GCA_039190385.1 Cyanobacteria bacterium P01_F01_bin.143
AAGAAATAGAAGAAATCACAACAGAGGAAGAAACTATTCCCGTTGTCGAAGAAAAAATTGAACCGACAGCAGAACCTATAGCTGAAGTTTCAGAAGTAACCGAAGTTGTCGAGGAAACAATTCCCGTTATCGAAGAAATAGAAGACACGACAACAGCCGAAGAAACAATTCCTGTTGTCGAAGAAAAAATTGAACCGACAGCAGAACCTATAGCTGAAGTTTCAGAAGTAACCGAAGTTGTCGAGGAAACGATTCCCGTTGTCGAAGAAATAGAAGAAATCACAACAGAGGAAGAAACGATTCCCATTGTCGAAGAAAAAATTGAACCGACAGCAGAACCTATAGCCGAAGTTTCAGAAGCAATCGAAGTTGTTGAGGAAACAATTGAGACCCCCGCAGCAACAGAACCGCCGCAAAATGTTCCTGCTTGGATGCAAAAATCTGATGGTCTAGAAAAACTTAAAGCAACCGCGATCGCGACTCCAGAGCCAGAACCAGAAGTCACTGAACCAGAACTAGATGAAGATTTTGTTTGGTCGGCAAAAGTTCTTGCTCAACAAGGTAGAACCCCCGAAGATATCTCCCAAGAAGAAATTAATTGGCTCACCAAACTCCGCCAAGGACTAGGTAAAACCCGACGCAGTTTAGTTGTTCAACTCAAATCCGTAGTTGGCCAGGGGCCACTCAACAAAGATGCCGTCATGGAAATCGAAGCCTTGCTTTTACAAGCAGATGTGGGCATTGATGCTACTGATTTCATTATCGAAACCTTACAAGAAAAACTTCGAGAAGAAGCTTTACCTCCCGAAGAGGCGATCGCCTATCTCAAATCAATTCTTCAATCTATCTTAGATAAGCCCCTAAAAGGCCAGGACAATCAAGACTTTGTCCCCGAAAAAGATACCCTGAATATTTGGTTGCTGACAGGAGTTAATGGTGCAGGCAAAACTACGACCATCGGTAAACTAGCGAATCTAGGCAAACAATCAGGTTATAGCTGTTTAATTGCTGCGGCTGATACATTCCGTGCTGCTGCGGTAGAACAGGTAAAAGTTTGGGGCGAACGTACTGATACACCCGTCATTGCCAATCCTGGACAAAATACAGATCCTGCTGCTGTAGTTTTTGACGCGATCGCGGCTGCCAATTCTCGCAATACAGAACTCCTCCTCGTCGATACCGCAGGAAGATTGCAAAACAAGAAAAATTTAATGGCAGAATTAGCTAAAATACGGCGTATTATTGACAAAAAAGCTCCCAATGCCACCATCGAATCTTTACTAGTGCTAGACGCAACTTTAGGCCAAAATGGTCTTCGTCAAGCTCAGGTATTTAGTGAAGCAGCTCAACTCAGTGGCGTAGTTTTAACGAAACTTGATGGTACTGCAAAAGGTGGTGTGGCTCTGGCGGTGGCTCAACAGTTGGATTTACCAATTCGCTTTATTGGTGCCGGAGAAGGTATTGAAGATTTACGTCCTTTTTCTAGTTATGAATTCGTCGAAGCTTTGATCAATGGTTAAATACAACAATTAAGTAAATTTAAAACTAAAAAGTACTATTTTTTATGCTGCCAAAATTACTTGCCCTAGACTTTGATGGAGTGATTTGTGATGGACTTAGAGAATATTTTGTGACCTCAAATCAGACCTATCACAAAATTTGGCAGGAGGATTCTGAAACGATAACCGAAGAATTCGCTGAAGTTTTTTCGCAACTTCGCCCTGTGATTGAAACTGGTTGGGAAATGCCTGTGCTCTTGCGATCGCTCGTCTTGGGAATCACACCAGAAACTATCCTGTCCCAATGGCATTTGATTCGCGAACAAATTATTACTCAAGAAAATATCGATAAAAAGTTACTCAGCCACACGCTAGATAGCACTAGAGATTATTGGATCAAAAACAAATTAGATCATTGGTTGAGCTTACATAGTTTTTTTCCAGGAATTCTCGATAAATTACGAGAAATTATGCAGTCTGATTGCCATTTTTATATCGTAACGACCAAAGAAGGCAGATTTGTCCAACAATTATTAGCTAAACAAGGAATAGAATTACCAGCTAATCATATTATCGGCAAAGAATATAAAAGACCAAAATATGAAACTTTGAGATTATTACGAGATAATATTTCTGAGACAGATATTAGTATTTGGTTTATCGAAGATCGCTTAAAAACCCTAGAGTTAGTTAAACAACAATCTGATCTATCCCAAGTGCAATTGTTTCTGGCTGACTGGGGATACAATACTGAATTGGAGAGAAATAAGGCAAAACAGGATTCTCGCGTTCAACTTATATCTTTAGAACAGTTCACAAATATTTAGTGATTACTGCAATTTCTAGAATCAACAAAAAGTTCTCTAAGTTAATGAATTTTAGGGAACTTTTCTGAGCATTGATCTTAACTTTATTCTAGGCGGTTTTTAATAATTGCTTCATGAGGTTATCTTTAACCATCATCTGACGAAACATTTCGAGTAAGTATTCTTGAGCTTGTTCTTTGCTTAAACCTTGAACCTGCTCTTGTAACACTTTCAATTTAAATTGCTGTTCCATACTTAATTTTGCAGATATATCCATAAACTGACTCCTTATTAAAATGTCTGACTAATTGCCAAAAGTAGAAGTTATTGAAACTTATACTCGTTTAATTAGATTATTTTTTATTAATTTAGCACAAGATTATAGATTGTCCAACTTGTCAAGCTATATCAAGAGAGATTAACAAAAATTAATGTTTGGGATTAGTAACTCGAATGTTTTTTTGTATAATTTGCTGCGACAAAAATTAAAAAAACTGTTATTGGAAAATCAGAAGTTCTTTGAGATCAAGGAGCTTGATTATGTTTACAATCATAGTTAAGTAATATATGAAGAAATTTTAAGAAGCCAGGGAATATGAAACGGATTGTCTTGATCGCAGGGTTTGAATCTTTTAACGCTAACTTGTATCGGCAAGCTGCGGAAATGGCAACAGCAAGATGTCAGGAGTTAGAAGTTATTGTATTCAGCGATCGCAATATCACGGCTAATCCCGAAACCGTTGCTACTGCTCTAGAAAAAGCTGATGTTTTCTTTGCCAGTTTAGTTTTTGACTATGATCAAGTTATTTGGTTGCGCGAAAGAGTAGCCGAGATTCCGATTCGTCTGGTATTTGAATCGGCATTAGAGTTAATGAGTCTGACCAAATTGGGTAAATTCGCGATCGGCGATCAACCAAAAGGAATGCCTAAGCCCATAAAATTCATTCTAAGTAAATTTACCAACAGCCGTGAGGAAGACAAACTCGCAGGCTATATTAGTTTTCTCAAAACTGGGCCTAAATTACTGAAATATATCCCAGCCAAAAAAGTTCAAGATTTACGCAACTGGTTGATTATTTATGGTTACTGGAACGCAGGTGGTACAGAAAATGTGGCCTCGATGTGTTGGAGCTTAGCCGAGAAATATTTAGGCTTAGAAGTTGGAGAAATTCCAGCCACGATTGAAACTCCGAATATGGGTTTGTTGCATCCAGATTATCAAGGATATTTTACTTCCCCTCAAGATTATTTAACTTGGTACAAAAAACATCTGGGGACATATTATGCTACTTCTTTGGTGCGTCAAAAGCCCGTTATTGGTATTTTGTTATATCGCAAACATGTCATTACAAAACAACCTTATATTCCGCAATTAATTAAACATTTTGAAGCTGAAGAATTAATTCCTTTACCAATATTTATTAACGGAGTAGAAGGTCATGTTGCGGTACGAGATTGGATGAGCAGCGCTTACGAGCAGGAACAGCGTAGCCGAGGCAATAAAGAAATCCTTTCCTTAAAAAAAGATGCTGTTACTGTAGATGCCATTGTTTCTACTATTGGTTTCCCCTTGGTAGGAGGGCCAGCAGGCTCAATGGAAGCTGGGAGACAAGTAGAAATAGCCAAGCAAATATTGTCAGCGAAAAATGTTCCCTATATTGTATCTGCACCATTATTAATTCAAGATATTGATTCTTGGATGCGCCAGGGTATTGGTGGCTTACAATCTGTAGTTTTGTATGCTCTACCAGAACTCGATGGGGCGATCGACACTGTCCCATTGGGTGGCTTAGTAGGAGAGGATATCCAAGTCATTACCGAAAGATTACATCGCTTAACAGGGAGACTAAAAAACTGGATTCAATTAAGACACACTAAACCTCAAGATAGAAAAATTGCTATTATCTTATATGGTTTTCCTCCTGGTTATGGTGCAACGGGCACAGCAGCTCTACTAAATGTACCAAAAAGCTTATTAAAAGTTCTGCAAGCATTAAAAACACAAGGATATAATGTCGGCGAATTACCAGAGGATGGAGAAGTAATCATCAAACAAGTTAAAGAAGCCGATGAAGCAGTACCTACGCCTAATAGTGGTCAGGCGTATATGAATTCTCGAACCTTAGAAAAACAACTAGGTGATCTGCAAACTTCTCGTATTGAAAAACAGTGGCGATCGCTGACAGGAACAGGAATTAAAACCTATGGAGATAAATATCAAATCGGCGGTATTCAGCTAGGTAATGTTTGGATTGGAGTACAACCACCATTAGGTATTGCTGGTGACCCGATGCGGTTAATGTTTGAAAAAGATTTAACTCCCCATCCCCAATATGCTGCTTATTACAAATGGTTGCAAAATGAATATCAAGCCGATGCGATCGTTCACTTTGGAATGCACGGTACAGTAGAATGGTTGCCTGGTTCGCCTTTGGGAAATACTAGTGATTCTTGGCCAGACATTCTATTAAGCAATCTACCTAATTTATATGTTTATGCAGCAAATAACCCTTCGGAATCTATTTTAGCCAAGCGTCGCGGTTACGGTACGCTGATTTCCCATAATGTTCCACCCTATGGTCGTGCAGGATTATATAAAGAGCTGATTACGTTACGGGAGTTAATCGCGGAATATCGGGAAGACACAGAGAAAAATTCGGCTTTGCGAGATATTATTTGTCAGAAGATTATTGATACTGGTTTAGAGAAAGATTGCAAGTTTACCGAAGGAGAAAATCAGGGAATAGCGTTTACTTTTGAGAACAGTAAGTTGTTTAGTAAGACGGTAATTAATGACTATTTCGTTGAGATTTATGAGTATTTACAAGTCTTAGAACAAAGATTATTTTCTTCAGGGTTACATGTTTTGGGTGAGGCTCCGAACGAGGAAGGGTTAAAGTCCTATCTTGATGCCTATTTTGAGGAGGATTTGCCGGAGGATTTAATTGAGGGAATTATTTCACGCAAAGACGCCAAGGCGCAAAGGGATCTGACGCAAAGGGATTTAGAGAATGATTCTGTGTTGTTACATAGATTTGAGGAGGCAGAGAGAGTTAGAGATTTGTTATCGCAAAGTACCGATGAGCTGACTAATTTGCTGCGAGGTTTGAATGGGGAATATATTCCGCCGGCTCCTGGAGGTGATTTGTTGAGAGATGGGGCGGGAGTTTTACCAACGGGACGAAATATTCATGCTTTAGATCCTTATCGCATGCCTTCTCCTGGGGCCTATGCCAGAGGGAAGGAAATTGCCAAGAAAATTATTGACGAGCATTTAGAGGAAAAAGGGAGTTATCCGGAAACTGTAGCAGTGATGTTATGGGGTTTGGATGCGATTAAGACAAAGGGAGAATCTTTAGGGATTTTATTAGAATTAGTTGGTGCTGAACCTGTGAAAGAGGGAACGGGCAGAATTGTGCGTTATGAGTTGAAGTCTGTTGCTGATTTGGGGCATCCTCGGATTGATGTATTGGCTAATCTTTCAGGAATTTTTCGTGATACTTTCGTTAATATTATTGAGCTCTTGGATGATTTGTTTCAAAGAGCAGCGATCGCGGAAGAATCTCCAGAGGATAATTTTATTCGTAAGCATTATTTAGCATTAAAAGAGCAAGGTATTGACAATGCTTCCGCGAGATTATTTTCCAATCCTGCTGGAGATTTTGGTTCGTTGGTCAATGATCAGGTTGTCGATGGTAATTGGGAGTCAGGAGATGAGTTGGCAAATACTTGGACGAACCGTAATAGCTTTAGTTATGGAAGGAAAGATAAGGGTCAAGCGAGGCCAGAAGTTTTACAGCAGTTGTTGCAAACTAGTGACAGGATTGTTCAAGAAATTGACTCGGTAGAATATGGTTTAACTGATATCCAGGAATATTATGGGAATACAGGAGGATTGAAGTTGGCAGCGGAAAAGGAAAGTGGTAAGGAGGTGGAAGCTTCTTTCGTTGAGAGTTTTTCTAAGGATACGACTCCTCGCAAGTTGAAAGATTTATTGCGAATGGAATATCGGACGAAATTATTAAATCCGAAATGGGCAGAAGCAATGGCAGATCAAGGAAGCGGTGGGGCATATGAGATTTCACAACGGATGACGGCGTTAATTGGTTGGGGTGGCACGGCTAATTTTCAGGATGATTGGGTTTATGATCAAGCGGCTGATACTTATATGTTGGATGCAGAGATGGCGCAGAAGTTGCGAGATGCTAATCCTGAAGCTTTCCGGAATATTGTGGGGCGGGCGATCGAAGCCCAGGGAAGAGGTTTTTGGGATGCGGATGAGGAGAAGTTGGAGAAGTTGAGAGAATTGTATCAATCGGCGGAGGATGAATTGGAAGGAGTTACAGTTTGATTATCTGTTTAGACATCCTGTGTGGATAGTGGATATGATATATGAAGTTTGTGTCAAGTTCAGTTTTTAGCTCTCCAATGTCTATAAAACCAGCAAAACACCGTGAAGAACATGTATTAATAGTTTTTGATGGCAGGGGAAAAAAAGAAATATTTCTTTCTGAAGCTGCCTATTCTTTGGGAAGAGGACAACATTGTGATATTCGGATTCAATCGCAATTTGTTTCCCGTCATCATGCGACTTTAATCAGGCGATCGCATAGTGAAACAGAGGAATATTATCGGATTATTGATGGCAATTTAAATGGAAAAACTAGTGTTAATGGGTTATTAGTTAATGAACGAAAGGTCTTATTTCACGATCTCAAGAATGGAGATAAAGTGGTTTTTGGCCCTCAGGTATCAGCCGTTTACGAGCATCGTCAGTATGACGTTTTTCCAACCATTCCTCCCAATGACCCATTCGACATTACTTTGATCGATCCTGCGATGATCTTTGTTGAAGATGACGAACCCACTACGAACGATACGTCTGAAAATTGATAGTTAATTCTACGTTCGAGAAGATCATCGGTAAAATTGAATTTAAAAATAAATTAGAAAAAATAGGGCATTTTTCTACGACGTACTTGAACAAAGATAAAACAATGACCAATCCAAAAATAGAAGTTGATATCGGAGAAATTCTCAGTGACATCAAGAATGACCAAAAAGAAATCTTGAAACAGATTTCAGGTCTTAAGGATGATATTTCTGGCTTAAAAGTTGAAATGACAGAAATCAGAGGAGATATCAAGAGTCTAAATACTAAAGTTGAACAGCTTGATAAACGCATAGCAAATCAAGAGTTTACTAATCGTGGAGTTTTGATAGGTTTGATTTTAGCTTTTGTCGGAAGTGTTGTAAGCATGTTTTCTAATGCTTAGAGAGTTGATAACTAATTCTACGTTTGAGAAGATCATTGGGCAAAATAGAGCGATAACCTTGTTAGAACAGGCGATCGCGTTAGATCGTATTGCTCCAACTTATCTGTTTGTGGATGCTTCTATTCAAAATGCAGAAATTAGAAATTAGAAAGTTGTATAAGTGAGATGTTCTCTTAAAAATCACCTTGTTAAAATCATTAAGAGGAGCTAATGTCTAAAGGAATTTTAGATAAATTGACTTCTATTGGTGCTTGGAAAAGATCATTTAATATCTTTTTTAAAATTAAATCTTTTGTCATACGTCTCAATTTATAGAAAACAATATATCTAATAGTAAATACCACAGCGTAACTATCTAGGGAAACAGTAACCTGTGGAGATAACTGTGCTGATTCAACAAAATATTTATTCGTAATTTTTTCCCATTGTTCTTCTATAGTAGAAAGTTTAATCTCATCATTTCCATACAATGAATCTTTTGAAGAGAATAATTGCTGAACAGTATCATTGATAATTTTATGTGCTTCGAGATAATTACTTTCATAGGATAGAGGTAATTTAATTTCATCCCATAAAAACTGAAAATCTATACTATAGTTAAAAACCGGTTCTTTAAATACAAAACTATTTGCAACTTTGACTATGCGTCCATTATATAAATCTCCAGGGCTACCTCACACTTTTGTGGCAGCATAAAGTAAGGATTTGAGGACGGAATCATTCCACCCAGCTTGTTTGCGTAATCCTTTGATTGACTGTCGTTTTTTCTGAACAGTCCTCAGCAT
>JBCCYD010000263.1:0-8360 GCA_039190385.1 Cyanobacteria bacterium P01_F01_bin.143
AATGAATTTGTTAATGCTGTTGAGCAGACTTTAGAGATTGTAGAGTTTAGCGATCGCCAAATTAGGAATTTTTTAAAAGCCTGGGAACCAGAATTACCGCCAGAAAAATCCATTGAACAATTAATTTCCACCTTACGCGATCGCCCACAAATCATAGCTTTAGCGCGTAATCCTTTGCTATTAACTATTGTTGCCTATCTCTATGCCGATACATCTTTTATCTTGCCCCATTCACGGGCATCATTTTATGAGGAAGCGGTTACTCATTTGTTGAAATTACGAGATGAAGAACGACAGATTAACAATCAATTTGAGGCAATTCATAAGCGGAGGGTTTTGCAAAAATTGGCTTTATATGCTCAGGATAATGCGAGGTTACAGGAACGCGATCGGCGCAATATTGAGTATGAAGAAGTTTTAGATCAAGTTAGAGTTTTACTTCCTTCTCTTAATTTAAATCCTGAACGGGATACTCAAGCAATTTTAGCTGAAATAGTAGATCGTAGTGGTTTATTTTTGCCAATTGATGGCGGACAAAGATATCAGTTTTCTCATTTAACTTTACAAGAATATTTTGCAGCAGAGGCTTTAGCTAATCAAGAAGATGGATTAGTAAATAGATTTAAGCAAGATACAGTAACTTGGCGAGAAACAGTTAAACTTTGGTGTGGTTTAGCAGGAAATAAAACATCATTTATTAAGCAAGTTTATCGACATAATGCTCTCACAGGTTTTGAATGTTTGGCTGAGGCTAAAGAAGTAGATCAAGCGTTAGCTGATGAAATCATTAATTATTATAAACAGCAGCTAGAGAAAGCAAATAATGATGATGATTTAGCAAAAGCTTTTGGTTCTGTGGCTGCTGATGTGAGAGAAAGTAGCAGAGGGAAATCTGTCTTGGAATTTTTAGAAGTAGCTCTTAATAATAATGCTGATTTATTAAATCAAAAAGCGTCGGCAAAAGCTTTATCGTTTACAAATTTACCCCAAGCAGCCAAGATACTTGCTGAGGGATACAAGAAGAATAAAGAATACGGTGAAAGTTTATCAAGCGATAATCAGGAAAATTGCTTAGAAAGTATTCGAGCTGCTTTAATTAGAATGGGCGATCTTGCTGTTCCTCAACTAGCTAAATTAGCTGAACAAACTAATGATTGAATTGATAGAAGATTTAACGAAAATAGCTACCCCTGATGCAGCCGAAGCTTTAGTCCCTTTTCTCTGGCATCCCAATGAATCTTTGCGTTTTCGTGCCGCTTGGAGTTTAGCAGAATTATTTCTCCAAAATGATATTACTGAAGCTTTACAAGAAATTGAATTAACAGCAGAGCAGAAAAATAATACTGAATATTTGGATTGGATTTGGCAACCATTTAATAATTCTTCAAGTCAAAACTTATCAATAATTGCGGGGAGAATTGTCTATTTATTAGATAAAACATCTATTGAATCGATTCCTAGTCCTATGCCTAAACTAGACCCTCGCTTAATTATTCCTCTACTTTCTATACATAATCTAGCAGATTTTCAAAGTAATAGTAAATGGAATTCACTAGCAGATTTACTCTTAGAACAGCAAGAGCAAACTCCTGAAATCAATCAAAAAATCGTTAAACAAGTTTATATAATATTAGGTACCCAATCTCATGATAGTCCTTGGGAAAAAATATTATCTAGCCTGAAACCAAGATTGCAATTAGCTTTACTCAGCCGTCTCATTAATAGACGTCGTCCTAATATTTATGATTGGCGTAATTTATTCCTAGAGATACAGTATAAATTTCAAAGTAGCTATCATTATCTATTAGTCATAGCTACCGTACTTATTTTTTCTATAATTGCCATTATAGAAAGTATTTTATTAGCTTATCGGCAGCCTGATAATCTGCTAATTGAACTTTTGAGATTGGCAATTTATTTATTAGTGGTATTCTGGATTTTTTTATGGCGAGGTATTGAAGAAAAATTGGAACCCAATACTTTTATTCGGTTTGGTTTATTAGGAATCTTGACTTTTGGAATAGAAATACAGCGATTGTTAAAAAAACGTCTAGTCTGGGTAGGCATTTCAAATTCTTACGAATCTATTCGTAATCCTATTCTTATTATTTGTGTTTTTGCTCTTATTTTTGCCCTTGATAGTGCTTTAGGTGATCGTTTTGCTTTAGCTTTAGCTTTAACTTCTAGTTTTGCTAGTATTTTTGCTAGTGTTTTTGCTCTTGCTTTTGCTGATGATGGTTCTTTTGCTCTTGCTTTTGCTCGTGCTTTTGCTGGCGCTTTTGTTTTAGCTTTAGTTGCTGGTATCATTTCACTTGACACTAATATGAGTCCTCTAGCTTTAGCTGCTGCTGCTTTAATGGGGATGGGAGCTGGAGCTTGGAATAAAGCCAATAATAAAATAGATTGGACAAGATTTTTAGCAATATTGGCTTTTCCATATTTCTGTTCATTTCCTATTGTAGTTGTTTTCTCTACACTATTTATGTTGAGATATCTAACCTGGCAATATACAGCTCTAATCTGGTTTATCGTCTTCGGGACTTGCACCGCATTATGGCGCTATGGACAAGATAAAGAACGCAAAGCTAGCAATCCCTTGAAAGGAATTTTAGACGTTGCAAAATAACAATAAGTGAAACAAAATAACTATTGAAAAACGCGATTTCTAAACAACTATCATCTGCGTTTATCCAGAGCACCGATCTGGACTCGTCTGCGTCCATCTGTGCTTGCCCAGCCCCGTGTTCTGGGGACCAAAATCAAATCAATAATTTCGGCAAAAATTTGGAACAAAAAATTAGTCAGAAAAGCTCAAATAAGAGTTCTGACTAACACCAAGAAAAAAGCAATTAGCAATTAGCAATTAGCCATTAGCAAATTAAACAACTTGAGGTTGGGGCTGAGGTTTAAATTGGAACAGAGAATAAACGACATTACGACGAATATCAATCATCATTTCCAAGAACATTTCATAGCCTTCTTGCTTATACTCAATCAAAGGATCCTTCTGCCCATAACCCCGCAAACCAATAGATTCTTTCAAAGCATCCATTGCTTGTAAATGCTCCCGCCAGAGAGTATCAATTTGCTGCAAAATAAAGAATCTCTCCGCCTGACGCATCAAACCAGGTTGATTGCTATCGACTTGATTTTCCTTGATATCATAAGCTTTGCGGACTTCTTCCTTGAGGAAAGTTTTCATTTCATTTACCGTCATATCCTCAAGATGCTCAGGTTTGACATCCGCTAGAAGATAAATAAACTCTTGAGCTTTAGCCACCATTTTGTCCAACTGCCACTCTTCAGGAGGTAATTCAGGATTGACATAGGCATCAACTATTTCTTCCATAGTTTTTTCTGCATATTCAATTACCTGTTCTTTGAGATCCAAACCTTCAAGTACGCGACGACGTTCGGCATAAATAGCCCGACGTTGATTATTCATCACTTCGTCATATTCAAATACCTGCTTCCGACTGTCATAATAGAAAGTCTCTACCTTTTTCTGCGCGCCTTCGAGGGAATTGGTAAGCATTTTCGATTCGATGGGCATATCATCTTCGACGCGCATCATTTCCATTAATTTGCCAACGCGATCGCCCCCAAAAATTCTTAAGAGATTATCATCCAAGCTGAGGAAAAATCTCGTTGACCCAGGGTCACCCTGTCTGCCAGCCCGACCACGCAATTGATTATCCACACGACGCGATTCATGACGTTCTGTACCAATTACATGTAAACCACCTTTAGCGATTACTTCATCATGTTCGCTCTCGGTAAACTCATCATATTCAGTGCGAATTACTTTATAAACTTCCCGCAATTTTTCGATTACAGGATCTTCCGTAGGAGAACTCTCAGCCGCGATCGCGATTTTTTCTTCGGCATCTAATTCACTCAAACTTTGTTCGCCATATTCTTTAACCGCAAATTTAACGGCTTCGGTCATCATTTTAATTGTTTTATCCGAAAGTTCAGTGGGGAAAATATCAGCAGAAGCGCGCCAGTTTTTCTTCTTCGGTGCTCCATCACCAAAACCTTGAGCAGATTTTTTCTTTTTCGTCAGTTGGGGCACATTGGCCATCAAATTATCATCTTCGGGAATGACAATTTTGGGCATCAAATACTCACGGATTTTCAACCTTGCCATATAGTCGGAGTTGCCACCCAGGATAATATCAGTTCCGCGACCTGCCATGTTAGTCGCGATCGTAACAGAACCTTTGCGACCTGCTTGGGCAACGATTTCCGATTCTCGTTCCACATTTTCTGGGCGAGCATTGAGTAGATTATGGGGAATCTTTTTCTTGGTCAACAAAGAAGACAAAACTTCCGATTTTTCGACACTGGTTGTCCCTACTAATACAGGACGGCCTTCTTCATGGTTGTTGGCACAGTCTTCGGCAACAGCTTGCCATTTACCAACTTCTTTTTTGTAGACCACATCGGCTAAATCAGCCCTTCTTGAAGGTAGATTTGTGGGGATAATAGTTACTTGGAGGTTATATACTTTCTCAAATTCGGTTTCTTCAGTTTTGGCTGTACCAGTCATTCCTGCTAGCTTAGGATAAAGCAAGAAGAAATTTTGGTAGGTGATACTAGCCAGAGTTTGAGTTTCTTTTTGAATCGGCACTCCTTCTTTTGCTTCGATCGCCTGATGCAAACCATCACTCCAGCGACGACCAACCATTACGCGGCCGGTAAATTCATCCACAATAACGATTTCTTCGTTACGGACTAGATAGTTAACATCGTTAGTGAAAAGTTCTTTTGCCTTAAGAGCATTGGAAATGTAATGAGCCCAAGGATCTTCCGGGTCGTAAAGATCTTTAACTTTGAGTAATTGTTCTGCTCTAGCAAACCCAGCATCGGTCATTAGAACATTACGAGCTTTTTCGTCTACTTCGTAATCTCCGTCCCCTTCCTCAAATTCTGTGCCTTCATTTTCTTGCTTTTCTAGCATGGCAGCAATTTCTGCGGCGCGAACATATTTTTCTGAGGGGCGTTCTATTTGTCCTGAAATGATTAGAGGAGTACGAGCTTCATCGACTAAAACCGAGTCAACCTCGTCAATCACGCAATAGCTAAATGGTCTTTGCACAACTTCTTCTATTGAAGTTGCCATGTTATCCCGTAGGTAATCAAAACCTAATTCACTGTTGGTGGTGTAAGTAATATCACACTCATAGTTTTTGCGTCGTTCGACAGGATTCATGCCTGCTTGAATTAGACCAACACTTAAACCGAGGAAACGGTGAATTTGTCCCATCCATTCCGCGTCTCTACGGGCTAGATAATCGTTAACGGTAACGACATGAACACCTTTGCCAGTTAAGCCGTTGAGATAGGCTGGTAAGGTACAAACTAAGGTTTTTCCTTCCCCCGTTTTCATTTCTGCTATTTGTCCTTTGTGGAGTACGATTCCTCCTAAAATTTGGACGTCATAGTGCCGCATGCCCAGAACCCGAACCCCAGCTTCTCTAACTACAGCAAAAGCTTCGGGAAGAATATCTTCTAAGATATCGTTTAGTTCTTCTTCATTTTTGGCTTTTTTGAGTAGTTCCCGAAATTCGGTAGTTTTTGCCCTAAGCTCATCATCAGATAATTGTTGAATATCTTCTTCTAGAAGATTAACTTCTGTGACTAGGGGCTGGAATTTTTTTAGTTTTCTGGCGTTGGGATCACCTAGCAGTTTTTTAAACATAATGAATTTACTTTATAGTTGGGGTTGGGATTTTTTTATAGTTTGAGGTTTTTGAGATTTAGAGGATTTTTTTAAGCTTCTTACTTTTATCATAGAAGTTTTTACCAATCTTACCTCGACTCGGCGATTTGCTTAAGCAAACAAGCATAAGCATAAAATAAGAGATGAATTAGTAATGCGTAACAATTGTTAATGATTTTACCATTTTGCCTAAAAATTATGGTAGTCAGGTGGAAGTAATAGGACAAAGTAATCGTCGAAATTAAGAAAATACTATAATTTGAAGTCGAATTCAGTGTGTCACAAAAATGCGATCGCTCAAATAAAGGCAAAACGAGGTTGATTTCTTTTTGTAAACTAAATGCTTTTGTTAACAGACAATTAGATAAAATTAAAAAAAGCTTCCTAACTATTAATCCAGAAGCTTTTCAAGAGTTACAAGCAGAATAAAAACATAGCAGATGAAAGCAGCAGAAGTTCTGAGGAGATATGCCGCAGGGGAAAGGAATTTTCAGCGTGAAAATCTTCGAGGTCAATCTTTTAAAGGAGCAGATCTTTCAGGCGCAGATTTTAGTGAAGCCGATATTAGAGGTACTAATTTTAAGTATGCCAATCTTCGAGGAGTGAATTTTACTGGAGCTAAAGCTGGTTTACAGAGACTTCGGGCATTACTTTTGGTTATTTTTTGTTGGCTAATAGCTGGAATCTCAGGATTAGGTTCATTTCTGGCTGGATCTTTTGTTTCACTAATCTTTGAAGCTTATACATTAGATAACACAGATAACCTAAATATAGGTTGGATTACATTAGATAACAAAACTACAGGTTGGATTAGTTTAATAGTACTAGTTACTTTTTTAATTTTTATAATTCGCCAAGGGATAAGAGAAGGAGCAATAGTTATCGCATTATTAGTAACTATAGTCGGATTAATATTAGCATTTGCAGGAACAGAGGAGATAGCAGGCTCAGTAGTATTTGCAGGAATAGCAATAGTAGCAGGCTTACTATTATGCATAGGTGCAGTATTATGCTCATTACAAATAGCAGAAAACTTCATAGGAGTCTTCACAGGAGCAGTAGGAGTAGCGTTTGCAGTAATAGGGACAAAAATAGAAACCCCCATATTTTCAGTACCAGGAATAGCCGCAAAAATAGTACTATTAGCGGTAGCATTTTCGATTTTAGCAACAGGCGTTTATATTACGCTTCTTGTTTTGAGAGGATATAAAAGAGATGCTTGGGTGCACAGCTTTGCTATTGCTTTCACTGCAAATGGAGGAACTACTTTTCAAGCTGCTAACTTAACTGATGCTATCTTCACCAGAGCAACCTTGAAAAACACAGATTTTAGAAATTCTATTCTCACTCGGACTTCTTTCCGTAATGCTAAGAAATTAGATTTAGCTAGACCAGGAACCACTTATTTAAACAACCTAAAACTTCAGAAATGGTTAACTGGAATAGGAAAAGATAACAATTTTGATCGCCAAATTTTACGGGGTGTTAATTTACAGGGAAAAATTCTTACTGATGCTAGTTTTATTGGTGCCGATCTGAGTGAAGCTAATTTACAAGATGCCGATTTATCCAGAGCTAAATTAGTTCAGGCTCAACTCGATGGCACAGATTTTACAGGGGCAACTCTTACTGGGGCATTTATCGAAGATTGGAACATTACAGTTAATACCAAATTACACGGTCTTCGATGCGATTATATTTATCTGCGTCTCCCTACTCAAGAAGATCCTGACCCACACCGTAAACCTGACAATCGTAATGAAATATTCGCAGATGGAGACTTTGAGAATTTTATCAAACCAATTTTCGATACTCTAGACCTTTATCACAATCAAAATGTTGACCCCAGAGCGATCGCACTTTCTTGGAAAAAGCTAGCAGAAAATAATCCTGACGCAGAGATTAGATTCGCTGCAATGGAAGTAAAAGGTGAAGATAGTTTATTGCTAAGATTCAAAACAGCATTAGACGCAGACAAATCTCAATTAAATGCTGAATATTTTGAGATATATATCCAACTACAAGCTTTAAATGAAGCAAATAAAAAGCTGTTAGTTGAAAAAGATGATCGAATCAAAGAATTGGAAAAGATGGTTCACTCAGCCATCAACGCTCCAAAATACTATACAGATCAAAGCCGTAAAATTGAAATTCAAGACTCAACAATTAAATCTAGTGGTACTGGAACATTAGGCTTGGGAGATAACAAAGGAACAACAGCTAATGACATCAATCAGCCACCATCCTCTCCTGATGACAAAAATACACCGTAAACTAGTAGAGAACCAACTTTGTTTTGAGGAATAAATTTTGGTAAAAAATTCTCCCCTGCTCCCCGCTCCCTGCTCCCCTGCAACTCAAGGAAAAGTTATGTATGTAAACTGGATTTAGTATTACTCATGGCATTAGCGGTTAAATATGCAGTAGATTCTTGGCTTGCAGAGCATATCTCCATATTATGGTTATTACAACATCCTGTTATTAGTGTCGTCGGACTTGTAATCACTTTAGTTTTGGTTGCTCGGTTGTTAGTCGCGATCGCGACTCTAATTGATCTTCTCTGGTTGTGGATTCTGCGCTTACCCATCACGATCTTTCGATCTATCTTTAAGCCCAAGGAAAAGCCCCAAGAAAA
>JBCCYD010000264.1:0-8342 GCA_039190385.1 Cyanobacteria bacterium P01_F01_bin.143
GCACGGAAGAATTGGGCACTTGAAAATAACGTCTTCAATGTTGGATGCAGAGGATACGTTGGTAAACCAGGTGGAGAACGTGCCAACTATCTGACTTGGGTACAAGACTTAGCCGAAGGAAAATACAAGTTACCCTGGGATAAGGAAATTAAAATCAGAGATGGTTGGGAATACTATCCTGACGGCGTTAAGTTAGGCCCATTACCTCAAGCCATACCCAATACTCCAGCCGAGTTAATTGCTAAGTAATACATTTAGGTCGCAAATGTACAAATAATTACGCTAAGACTGAAAGACTGAGCAGTAAGCTTTTTTAAATGATGGTGAGCGATCTCTAAGTAGATACTTTCGAGATCGCTCTAGCAAAGAAAACGCTAAACTTTCTTGGTAATTAATTTTAAACCAAGCTTAGTTCTGCTTTTGTTTCTGGCTTGATTTCTGTTTCTGCTTTTGTTGCTTCTACTTGAGTTGTTTCTGTTGGTAGTCCTTCGATGGGGCATTCTTCCGTTCCCACTGTAGAACGAGTAAGGGCTTCTGCTGTTTCTTTGGCTTTTTCCGGATTATTTACCCAGTCATGGTAGAAGTCAAAAGGACAAGCCGCGACACCTTCAGCACTTTCGCCAGAGTTGATTAAGCCAGTGTAACCTCGATGCATCAATTTGAACAAATGATTTTGAGATTGAGCATTGGCGCGGAAGTCACGAATGGCAAACTTAGAAAGAGTGGCATACTGTACGCCATTTTCTTCTTCGCCACATTCTCCTAAAGTACGTCCATCAAAGCCTACAATTGCCGAATGTCCGAAGTAACTATAAACCCCATCAAAACCAGAGGCATTCGCAACTGCGACATAAGTATTATTCATCCACGCCATTGCTTTAGAAACAACTATTTGCTGTTCCTTCGCAGGATACATATAGCCCTGACAACGTACGATTAATTCCGCACCCTTCATAGCGCAATCACGCCAAATTTCAGGATAGTTGCCATCATCACAGATAATTAGACTGATCTTGAGTCCCTTTGGTCCTTCGGAAACATAGGTGGTGTTACCTGGATACCAACCTTCAATGGGACACCAGGGCATAATTTTACGATACTTTTGTACGATTTCCCCTCGGTCATTCATCAAGATCAAAGTATTGTAAGGGACCTTCTCTGGATGAGCTTCGTGTCTTTCCCCGGTTAGAGAGAAAACGCCCCAGACCTTATTTCGCTTACAGGCTGCGGCAAAAATTGCCGTTTCTTCTCCAGGAATAACCGCAGCAGTGTCCATCATTTCCTGGCGATCATACATAATGCCGTGGGTAGAATATTCGGGGAAGATCACTAAGTCCATTCCTGGCAATCCTACCTTCATCCCATCAATCATTTCCGAGATTTTATAGCAGTTATCGATCACCTCTGATTTAGTGTGCAGACGAGGCATTTTATAATTTACTACTGCTACACCAACTGCATCTTTACTAGAAGAAATATCTCCGTGAAAAGCCATGGTTTATGCTCCTAATGTCTATATTTAATTGTTTTTTAAGAAAAATTAACTTATAAGCTAAAAATGCTACAAGCGACTAACATATCAGCTTTAAAAATATCTCAAATACAACATTATTTATAGGTGAGATAAAAATATCGCAATTTTGTTCAATAAATTAATCTTTTTCCCGTGTAAGGATGTTAACAATTGAATAGATTCAACCTAGTATCTAAATTTACAGAAGAAGATGATATTGACGAAAAGGCTACTCTTACGATTCATAGTCCAAGAAGAGATCGCTTTATTGTCTCTAAGTCTCGGTCAGTCTCGGAATCAATTGAGCTAAATTACAAGGGCGATTGCGAGAATCGAGTTGGTCTTTGATAATGCTCCATCCTGTTTGACAAGCACCGCTAGAACCAGGCAAACAAAAGATATAAGTACCGTTAGCCACCCCAGCTAAAGCCCGAGATTGAATGGTAGAGGTTTTAATTTCTTGATAGGAAATCATCCGAAATATTTCACCAAAACCTGAAATTTCCTTGTCTAATAGTGGTTTAATGGCTTCGGGAGTGCCATCTCTTCCTGTAACTCCCGTACCACCAGTGGTTAAGATTACTTGGACAGATTCATCGGCAATCCATCTGGATACGACGGCGCGAATTTGGTAAATGTTATCGGGAACAATGGTTTTGTCTGCTAGGAAATGTCCTGTTGTGGTTAAGTTATCCATTAGTATTTTGCCTGATTTATCATCAGCTTCAGTTCTCGTATCGGAAACTGTCAGCACGGCAATTTTTAAAGGGAGTAAAGATTCATTTTGATTCATTTTCGTTTCTTATTAAATTAAGCTTTAAGGGAAGAATTTTTCCACTTCTAAAACACTTTTGCCAAAACAACTATTCACAATTTTTGTAACGCGATCGCTGTTTAAGTTAGGCAAAGAGTTGCTTGTAGTTAATTCCAAATATCCTGACTCACGATAACCAAAGAATCTAATTTTATTGTTTTCCCACAGCCAAACTTCGGCAATTTTTAAGTACTGATATTTAGTTAAATCGTCGATACTACCTGATGTGAGATTTATTTCTACTGCCAGATCTGGCTTGTCTTTATCTATTCCAAAACAGTAAGCCACGTCAGGTTCTTTCCCTTCTTTCCCTTCTTCTTTAAGAGTAGTTTGATTGTAAGGAAACAGTGCAATTTCGTTTTTACGACAATAAGCCCAGATAATTGCTCTAATATAATCACCAATCAATTCATGGTTACGTCCTGGTGACATGATCGTAATTACTCCATTTCGAAACGAGACACGTTTACTCGGCAAATCTAAACTGATATATTCAGCCCAAGTTGTATTAGTGATTGTGGTGATGCGATCGCTTTTTTCTGTTCCAATACTTAGCATTGTTGCTTAGAGGATATAGTTACCTTAATTACTTACTAATTCAGAATATAAGACTAAACTTTTGTCTTTTGGAAACAAAATTTGTACTGCCATTGCCATGAAGTGAGAGCAGGTGTGACGAATGCGCGCTAAGCGTTCTGGATTGACAATTTGCAAAGGAGATTGTGCTAAATGACTGACCATTGATCAATAATAATGGTTGTTATTATTATCATGTAAATTGATTATAGGAGTTGACCCAACAAATCTATTAGAGTTGTTGGGGAATGAGATCAAAAATTAGTGTAAGCTTTTCCTAACAAAGATTTCATAGCTTGTTACTATAAATTGCTAAAGCCCAACTTGTATGAGCTTTTTAGCGTTTTTTTGGCCTTATTTTTTTTCCTTGCACCGCTTTAAAGCGAGGGTTTGATTTACAAATCACATAAGTACGTCCTCTCCGCCTAACAACCTGACAATCAGGATGACGGGATTTCATACTTCTTAAAGAACTTAGTACTTGCATTACTTACAATCCATCAAATTTATAACGTTTACTGAACTTGGCAATACAACCATCACTTTATGCGATCACTTTAATCGAAGTGAGCTATGGTTCTGCCTGTTTAATAATGATAACCATTATTATAAGAGAATCACTATTATAAGAGAAATAGAGTAAAACTCAATGGGATTGTCTTAATAAAAATTCTAGCCCTTCTAAAATTTCAATAGTGGAAATGAGTTGAGTGTCATCAACCATCATCTTAAGCTTTATGCAATGATAATCGTTATCAAATAATAGCATGATAGATAGTGAACCAAGGTTGATTAATTCCTTTTTGCCGCTGCCTCACCAACATTTTTTTGTTAGAAAGCAAGCTTTTTTGCTAAATTAGTGGTTATCATTATTAAAAGGTATTTATTCAAAAATTGTCGGCTGGTGAAGAAAACAAGTAATCGCTTTGAAGTTGTAATTGTGGGGGCTGGAGCGGCTGGAATCGGCTGTGGAGTGCTCTTAAAAGATTTAGGGATTGAAAACTTTGTCATTTTAGAACGACATCATATAGGAGCTTCTTTTAGCCGTTGGCCAGAAGAAATGCGATTTATTACCCCGTCGTTTCCCAGTCATGGTTTTGGACTGCTGGATCTCAACGCAGTAGTTTTAAATACTTCCCCTGCTTTCAGTTTTAAAAAAGAACACCTCTCGGGAAAAGAATATGCTTTATATCTAGATGGTGTAGCAAACCATTTTCAACTTCCTGTAAAAACAGAGACAGAGGTGAAAAATCTTACCGTTTTGACTAAAAATCGGGGTTTTGTCATCCAAACTTCTGAGGGTGAGTTGGAAGCGCAATTTGTGATTTGGGCAGCAGGAGACTTCCAATATCCCAATCTCAATCCCTTTCCAGGGGCAGATTTGTGTATTCATAATTCCCAAATACGTTCTTGGACAGGGCTTAAGGGGAAAGAGTTTATAGTTATCGGAGGCTATGAAAGTGGTGTAGATGCTGCATCAAATTTGGCAGCATTAGGGAAAAAGGTGCAGTTAATTGATCGCAATAGTAGCTGGTTAAACTCAGACCCCGACCCTAGTATTTCTCTGTCTCCCTATAGCCTAAAGCGATTAGAAATAGCTTATTCTCTGGGTCGGTTAAAACTAATTGGGGACCAGCAGATTGAAAGAGTCAAAAAAGTCAAAAAAGGATATGTAGTGGAGAGCGAATACGAAGAGTGGTTTAGTTCTACACCACCAATTCTCTGTACGGGATTTAATAGCAGTTTAAAGCAAATTGCACCTCTATTTGACTGGACAAATGGCTATGCAGCCTTGACTCAAGAAGATGAGTCTACCCTAACTCAAGGATTATTTGTCGTCGGTCCTTCGGTACGTCACGGCGATCTAATTTTTTGCTTTATTTATAAATTTCGGCAGCGATTTGCTGTAGTAGGAAATGCGATCGCGCAACGTCTGGGAATCGATCCAACTCCCTTGGAAGTCTATCGCAAAGAAGGACTGTTTCTGGATGACCTTTCTTGCTGTGGTAACGATTGTGTTTGTTAAAAAGCTAAATGAATATCTTTACGCCGTCGAAATTAGAGCGCGATTATGTTGTGGTCATTGGCAAAGAGAATACGGGCAAGTCCCAACTCATTGCTTCTCTTACAGGGCAAACAGCTCGTAGCGCCAATTTTCGCGGTTCTACAGTGACTTGTGATACTTATCAATCTGAAGCTTGTTCTTTTATAGATACTCCTGGAATTCTCTATCGTTCCGACAGCGTAACTACGAAGAAAGCTTTAAGGCAACTACAAGAAAATGACACCGTGCTACTAGTAGTCAAGGCAACCGACGTAGATCGAGATTTAACAGATTTATTGCCCTTGGTAGTAGATAAAAATGGCATTGTGGTGATTACTTTTTGGGATAAGGTCTTTTCAACAGTTCATACTCAAAAAGTGGTTCAGCAATGGGCGGAAGCTTCTGAACTGAGCATTGTCACTGTAGACGCTCGCCACATTACTACAGAAAAAAAAGATTCGATCTTGGCTTCTCTACAAGAACCTAATCCTTTTCCCCTGCAATGGATTCCGAGACGGGCTGGCTGGCATATTCAACCCCAACCAACGTTGTTAGAACATCCTCAACTGGGTTGGTTAGTCGCGATCGCTTTATTACTCATTCCTGCGATCATTGCTGTCTGGGGTGCTAACTCCTTTGCGAACTTGGCAGATCCTCTAGTCCAAAGTGCAATATCTCCCATTATTGAATCTTTATCCCAACTCCCAATCTGGTTAAGAGAAATAATGATAGGTCAGTATGGACTGATCACAATGAGTCCATTGCTGTTTATTTGGGCGATGCCTACTGTAATTCTCTATGCACTATTCATGGGCGCGTATAAAGCTAGTGGGTTAATCGAACGAATTACTCTTGCTCTCGATCCTTTACTCCGTCGGTTTGGCTTATCCGGACGAGATTTAGTACGAGTGATTATGGGGATGGGATGTAATGTTCCTGCGGTTATTAGTACCCGTGCTTGCTCTAGTTGTTCTAGGGGTACTTGTATTTCGGCGATCGCTTTTGGTTCAGCTTGTTCTTATCAGTTTGGCGCAACTTTAGGGGTTTTTAGTGCGGCTTCATTACCTTACTTAATAGTTCCTTATCTGCTGTATCTGACCGCAACCACCCTAATATATACCTATATCATCTCTTCCCCGACAGCTAAGTCGAATCAGAATCCCCTAGTCATCGAAGGAAGGGCATTTTTAGAATTTCCGCGTTGGTCGGTAATTTGGCGCGAAGCAAACTCAACTATTGATCAATTTTTGTTCAATGCAATTCCCATATTTTTAGTTATTAGCATTATTGCTTCTGTTTTGAATTGGCTAGGCGCGATCGCAATTTTAGCTAATATTATTAATCCTTTGATGGGATTGTTTAACTTACCAGCTGAAGCCTCACTGCCGATTGTTTTAGCTTCTATTCGCAAAGATGGACTGCTCTTATTTGCCGAACCAGAAACCTTGGCAATGTTAACTCCCTTGCAGGTTTTGACTGGGGTTTATCTAGCAGGCGTATTGCTACCTTGTTTGGTTACTCTGTTGACAATTATGCGGGAAAAATCTTCTCGATTTGCCTTATTGATGTTAGGTAAACAGGCGATCGCGGCAGTAGTTTTTTCTTTATTTCTGGCTTGGGGAGGACTGTTAATTAGGTAAGTATAAGTTATATGAATAGTTTTCAATAATAAATATTGCCAATTCTTAACTGAAATCTGCTTCCGTAATTAAACTAGCATCAACTCCTGATAGCACAGCTATTACAGCATTAGTTCGATTATCTTCAATGACGGTAGACGAGATCGCAGAATCGTTAAATATAGCCAAATTACCAAAGGATAGGTTTCCGGATAAAACAAGACCATCTACACCATCTCGGAAATCTTCAATAATATCTCGATCAGCAGTAGTCGCTGATAGTAACACAAAGCGATCGCTTCCTGCTCCCCCTTTTAAGCTATCTAGCCCCAAACCTCCATTGAGAGTATCATCGCCATTACCCCCTACTAATTTATCATTATTATTTTGCCCTAACAGCTCATCGGCATCATTGCCGCCGGAAAGATAATCATTGCCATCACCACCCAATAATTTGTCATAATCATCTTGACCGTAAAGGCTATCATTGCCCGTGCTGCCGGAAAGATAATCATTACCATCACCACCCAATAATTTGTCATCATTATTTTGACCGTAAACACTATCATCGCCTATTCCACCATAAAGAGAATCATTACCATCACCACCAACTAATTTGTCATCATCATTTTGACCGTAAACACTATCATCGCCTGTCCCACCATTGAGCAGATCATTGCCATCACCACCAAATAATCTGTCATCATCATTTTGACCGTAAACACTATCATCGCCTTTCCCACCATTGAGCTTATCATCGCCATTTCCTCCGTAAAGAGAATCATTACCATCACCACCAACTAATTTGTCATCATTATTTTGACCGTAAAGACGATCATTACCTATCGAACCATAGAGACTATCATTGCCATCACCACCAACTAATTTGTCATTCTCACCTAAACCGTAAAGAGTATCATCACCTTTCCCGCCATTCAGGGTATCTTGATCTTTTCCGCCACGAAGGAGATCATCATAATTGATGATCTCTATGTTGCTAGTATCAAGGTCGAGTTTAACGTTTTGAGACGCGATCGCCACAGGATAACTATTCCCAATTATTGTCCCATTCTCAGAAAAAGTAACATCATAGGTTCCTGCTTCTAGGGCTATTTGATAACCCCCAGCATCCCAAGTATGAGTTGTAAAACTTTGATTATCAGATCTTCTAGTTGCTTTAACTTCAATACCACTTAATCCTTCGCCAATAGTATAAAAATCATCTTCAATTACTAAATCGTTAAAAGCTACTCCAGTTAAAAATACTGATGAGCCAGAAGAAGCAAATTTTTGTGTAGTAATAACAGCGTTATACGTTCTAGTAGAAGTGGCAAAAGTATCTTGTATAACCCCAATGCCAATTTCTCGAAAACCACTATTGAGAATATTTTTACGATGACCATCACTCAGAAATAGACTTTCATGTTCATCGCGAACAAAGCTAGTAATATTCGGTGTTCCTGTGGTGCCCTGCCAGGCAATATTCTCGCCCCAACGCCAAGCGCCAGTAAAATCATAACCAGCCGCTGCCATGCGATCGCCAGGACTACTTCCTCCTGCTCCTGTATGGCTAAAAGTATTAGCATCACTTATCCATTGACTATGATCTCTAGCCGCATCTATTAGGGAAAAATTGAAAGCTAAAGGTTGTTTTGCAGCGCTCGTAATTGTTCCTGAAGATAATCCTCTATTTAAATTATTTAAACCATAACGTCCAGCTTCCCCATTAGGATTTGACCGAGCACGATTCACCAATTCCAGCATATATTGTTCGTA
>JBCCYD010000265.1:0-8339 GCA_039190385.1 Cyanobacteria bacterium P01_F01_bin.143
GGTTGATCCTGACTACGTAACCAGCCTTGCAAATCATTTTTATATGGATCATAAAGATAATATTCTTCTACTCCATAATGCTCATAAAATTTAAACTTGTTGAGCATCTGAGTAAAACGATTCCCTGGGGATAAAATTTCAAATACCACTTGAGGCGCAATATTATTTTCGTCCCACTGTTTATAAGAACCACGATATCCTTTAGGACGACTAAATACTACCATTGCATCGGGCGCTTGTCTTAGTTTGGGATTCCCTTGGACAGGATACCAGAGCAAGTCTCCAGCAATAAATACATCTGGTGCCTCCGCAAATTGCAATTCCAGATTTTCTTTGATAACTACAATCCAACTAAACTGTAGGGTGTTGTCTGCCATTGGTTGTCCATCGCTATCTGGATACGTAATAGAAGAAGTATTTAAGCTTGGAGATTTGACCATATCAGTTGATTGGTGAGCATTCTACATGTCTTATGATTATATTCAAATTTTGGTTCTAATAACTCTTGATAGTTTTATTAATATCTATGAGATAGATTGAGGATTATTCTATACAATTTAGTTGTAAATAATTCAGTTTTGTTTAGATCTGTAAAATCTTTATGAGTGAAGAAGAGAATAAGCTGCAAAAGATTCGATTCCCCAAGCTCGCGGGAAGTAAAAATATTCTCAAAAATGCGATCGCAGTCTGGAACCAGACGACGGGCAACCTACAAAAAATATTACCTAAAATAAATAAAATTACCCAATCCCTGAGCGTTAGTGATGAGCAAGTAGCCGAGATTTTAGCCAGAGTCAAGCAAGAACTTCCGACCACAGAAGCTTTGTTAATTGGTAAACCCCAAGCTGGTAAAAGCTCGATTGTCCGAGGTTTAACAGGAGTTTCGGAAGAAATTATCGGTCAAGGATTTCGCCCCCATACGCAAAATACCGAGCGCTATGCCTATCCCTCAGAAGACCTTCCGCTACTAATTTTCACTGATACTGTGGGTTTGGGTGATGTTGAACAAGGCACTGAGACTATTGTTCAGGAACTAGAAACCGAACTTGCTAACAACAGCGATCGCGCTAACATTCTAATTCTCACCATAAAAATTAACGATTTTGCCCTCGATACTCTAAAACAAATTGCCACAAAACTACGCAAGAAATATCCCCAAGTTCCCTGCTTACTAGCTGTTACTTGCCTCCATGAAGTTTATCCGCCAGAAATTACTGACCATCCCAACTATCCTCCCGATTATGAAGAAATAACTAAACTATTTACTGTTTTACAAGAAAATTTTTCTAGTTTATGCGATCGCGCTATATTAATTGATTTTACCCTCGAAGAGGATGGTTTTACCCCCATCTTCTATGGCTTAGAAACACTCCGAGATACCTTAGCCGAACTATTACCCGAAGCTGAATCCAAGGCCATCTATCAACTACTTGACCAAGAGGCAGGCGAACAAATTAGCAATCTTTATCGAGACACTGCCCGCCGCTATATCATTGCTTTTTCTACCATTGCCGCAACCTTAGCTGCTGTGCCCCTACCTTTTGCTACTATGCCCGTTTTAACCGCATTACAAGTTTCTCTGGTGGGTTTACTCGGGAAATTATATGGACAAACTCTCAATCCTTCCCAAGCAGGCGGCATTGTAAGTACGATCGCGGGAGGATTTCTGGCGCAAGCTGTGGGTCGAGAATTGATTAAATTTATTCCTGGAATGGGAAGTATTCTAGCGGCTTCTTGGGCTGCTGCCTATACTTGGGCCTTGGGTGAAGGTGCTTGTGTTTATTTTGGCGATCTAATGGGCGGGAAAAAACCCGATCCCCAAAAGATTCAGTTAGTAATGGAGGAAGCTTTTACCTCTGCTAAAGAGAGATTCAAGAAAAAGTAATGTAGCAGTTCTCATTCTTGTGAGGTTCATTATTTTAATCTTTTGCTAATTGCTAATTGCTAATTGCTAATTGTTCGTCAATAAGTTTAAGTGATATTTTTATGTTTTTTTGTATTAAAAAATATTACTTAAAACGATGAATTCCTGCAATCAATCCTTGGCAAACATCAGTTAAAAATTCCCCATCAAGAGTATCAATAGTATCACTAGATTGATGATAATGAGGATTACGAAGAAAAGAAGTATCGGTAACCATCATGGCGCGATATCCTTGCTCCCAAAAAGGACTATGATCACTAAACCCTGTGCCGCGAATCCATTTTCCATTATTGGGGACGCTTAGCCATTGACACTGAAGATTACTCCGACGCAAACTTCGATGAAGTCGCATCGTATCGGGAATAGTAATCAGGTTACTGACTAAAGCAATAAAATCTCCTTGGCTAGGGTAGAAATATTTGAGAAAGTCTGCGGGATAGCGTTGGGAATTATCAGTTTTGCTGCGATAGCCCAACATTTCGAGAGAGAACATTAAACGCAATGGTTGTTGATTTTGCTTGAGATAAGCCGCATAGGCTTTACTGCCCAATAAGCCATATTCTTCCATATCAAAAGCGACTATCTTAATTGGATATTTTGTAGGTCGTTTGGCAAAGGCAGCAGCTAATTCTAACAAGACAGCAACTCCTGTGGCATTATCATCTGCGCCGGGGGTTCCTGGAACAGCATCATAATGAGCTCCAATTAAGATTGGTGGTAACTTTTGTTCATTGGCAGCAGGTAGATTGAGAATTAAATTTTGGTAGTTTTGCCCTTTAACTGTAAATTCATGGGTTGTGACTTCTCCCCATTGGGATAATTCTTCTCTGATATATTGCTTAACAAAAAAATGTCCTTCGGAGGCTAGATAGGGATCGCGTTCTCGGACAATTTGAGCTAAATGTGCGTATAGTTTATCTTTCATATTTTGCGGAATATTACCGAAAGATTATTCGCTGGCATTTCTACAACTTCTTGTAATTCTAGATCTTCGGATTCTGCGATCGCGACCACATCTTCTAAATTTCGCACTCCCCATTGCGAGTTACGACTACGTAAAGAGCGATCAAACATTTCATTACTCGGTGCGGTATGTTGACCATTTCTTTTATAAGGGCCATAGAGATAAAGAATTCCTCCAGACGATAGGATGCGATTAGCCCCAGCCATTAAACCCAAACAAGCTTTCCAGGGCGAGATATGAATCATGTTGATATTCGCGATCGCGTTTATAGAAACTTTGGCATTTTCAATTGCCCAACAAGCAGTCATCGCATCGATATCTAATGGTTCATGAAGATTGTCACTGGGATGGGAATTGCTCCAGGCTGTGATGCTATCTCTGGATAAAGAATCGGGATCTGAGGGATACCAGTCATGATTTACTAATTCAGAAGCAAAAAACACAGCATGTTGCCCTGTGCCACTAGAAATTTCCAGGATATTGCCTTCGGGGGGTAGGATTCTTTGCAATATTTCTAAAATCGGTTGACGGTTGCGTTGAGTAGCATCGGCGTATCTTCTAGCATCTAGATTCATGGGTAATTGGTATAAGCTAAATACATGACATAAATAGATAGTAATGCAAGTAGTGAATTAAAGGCGATCGCGATTACTTTACTAGGTAGTCTGGGCAAAAAACGAGAACTTATTTGGGCACCAATTAAACCACCAAGTCCCAAAATCAAACCTTCAAGCAATAGAATATTGCCCCGTAAACCGTGACCCAAACAAGCAGAAATTGAAGTAACCATAATTACTCCCAAGCTAGTTTGAATGGCGATGATAATTGATTCGGATAAGAGAATCATCTGCAACGGAACCATAATCACTCCGCCACCGATACCATAAAACCCTGCTAAAAATCCTGTTAAGCCACCAGTAAAGATTCGAGCCAAAAAATCTTTAAATCCACCTTGGATTATTTTGGCGATGGCAGGAGAAAATCGGGCGATGCGATCAATTAACTTATTATTTACTTTCTGATCTACTTTCTTGCCTAAATCTTCAGCTGCTAATTTGTTACGAAATTGCGATAAGAAAATATTGATAACGAGAAAGATACTAAAAGTTCCTAGCAGAATATAGTCAGGTATTTCACTAGAGAGAAATACTCCCAACTGTGCGGTAAATAAAGAAGGCAAACCTAAGAGAATTACTCGCTTAAAATCTAGATTCCCCATGCGATAGTTATGGATACTGGCTGATACTGAAGTCATCAAAATAGCCAAACTACTAGTCGCCACGGCTTGTACGGGAGAATAGCCCAAAGCTTGAATTAACGGCACAAGAATAACTCCGCCGCCAAGCCCCATTACTCCAGCCAATAGTCCTGAAAATAGCCCTAAAACAGCAAGTGTTGCAACTCCATAAATATCCATAGTTGATTTAAGTCAAAAGTGTAAATAGACGTGCCGCCGACACGTCTGTACAAAAGTAATTCACGTCTGTACAAAAGTAATTTCTTTTATTACTCATTACCCATTACGCTCTTCTTCCTGTGCCTCTGCAATAAACAGCCTGGCTAATTTATCATAAGTACCTGCTCCAATAAACTGGGGGTATTTATGAGAGCGGCTATAAATCCAAATCAATTCCTCTCCGACAAAAATACGAATATCTTGGAAGAGACTTTTACAATTGGGAATAAGAGATTTTGCATGATTGAGAGCGTCAGTCCAACGAGCAAATTCTGCATCGCAATTTTTGGCGACAACTCTAAACATATACTGATATTCTTGGGACATTTATTGATTTTGGGAGAAGACAGCGGTGGAATTTAGAGAAATTATAAATAGTTTGGGTAGTTTGGCATCAGAAAACAGCCTCGATCGCGATTCTGCGCTAAATCCAGAGATTAAGAATGTTGCCGCTATAGATCAAGCCCAAGCCGAACATCTTAGCTATATCGAAGGTGACAAATTTGCCTCAATGGTAGAAAAAACTTTAGCAACTGCTTTGATCCTACCGCGAAACGGCATTTTACAACAGCAAGCATTGGACAGAAATATTGCCTGGATTGCCACTCCTCAACCAAGATTAGTTTTTGCTAAGGCGATCGCGCTTTTTTATCAACCCTATCGACCAAATGCGGGGATTCATCCCACAGCAATTATTGACCCTAGCGTTGAGATTGGGGAGGAGGTTTCTATTGGGGCTTATGTGGTGATTGAACAAGGAGTAGTGATCGGCGATCGCGTTTGTATTAATCCTCAAGTTACCATCTATCCTAATGCGGTAATTGGTGATAATACGATTCTTCATGCCAACTGCACCATCCATGAAAGAAGTCAAATTGGTCGTAATTGTGTCATTCATAGCGGGGCGGTAATTGGTTCTGAGGGTTTTGGCTTTGTGCCGACAGAACAAGGATGGTGCAAAATGGAGCAGTCTGGCAATACGGTATTAGAAGATGGCGTTGAGGTCGGTTGTAATACGACGGTAGATCGTCCTGCGGTGGGAGAAACTAGAATTAAGCAGAATACGAAATTAGATAATCTTGTACAAATAGGACATGGTGTAACCGTTGGAAAAAATTGTGCTTTAGCTGCACAAGTGGGAATTGCGGGAGGCTCGACTGTCGGCGATCGCGTTTTGTTGGGTGGGCAAGTTGGAGTTGCTAATCAAGTGACCATTGGTGATGGCACGATTGTTACGGCACAAACTGGAGTTACCCATAATATTGCAGCGAATTCTTTAGTTTCGGGGACTCCCGCTTTTTCTAGTAAGGAGTTCCGCAAATCCTATGCAATTTTCAAACGTTTGCCTGAGATTTACAAAACCATTAAGCAGGTAAAAAAATCATTGCTGAAGAATGATTAATTACTTTTTGCTTTTAATGATGATATGGCGATCGCTATCAAATTCAATCCAGTTTTTAGTTTGAAATTCTCCTAAAACTCTCGTCACAGTAACCCGAGTTGCCCCAATTACATTAGCAATATTTTGGTGAGTAAAGCGCACTGTCAGGCGAGTTCCATTACTAACAGGTTGTCCCATTTCCTCTTTCAGCATTGATAGTAATTCCCACAAACGATCTTCAACCAATTTGATTGCCGCGATCGTTAACAGTTTTTGAGTTTGGATTAAGCGATAACTTAATTTAGCAATTAATTCTGTGACCAGTTGCGGATAGATTCGTAAATATTGAGGAGTCAAACATCTGACATAAACATCTGACATCGCTTGAGCATGATAGATGACAGACTCATCTTTTTGATTATCGAAAACATGACCAGAGGTTACCCAGCCAAGTATGATTTTTTTTCCTGAAACATCGATTTTACTTAGTTGAACTACTCCTCGATAAACTTGCCAAATCCCAGTATTTAACAGGGCAATCTCTTCTCCTTTCTCGTAAAAATCTAGTAATATCTCTTGAGATTTTTGTGATCTATAAAAACTCGGTGTTAGTCTATCAGTCAACAACATAATTAGAAGATTTTTTCACCCGAAAGTAACCTAACCGCAATTATATTTGAGAAAAGTAAATAAATAGTAATCGGAAGGTTAAGGGCTGAAGGGCGCGGAGGAGCGGAGGTGCAGAGGAGCGGAGGTGCAGGGGAGCTGAGGGTGCAGAGGTGCAGAGGGAGCGGAGGTGCGGAGGAAGCAGAGGAATGTAATTAAAAGTGATGTTTTTGACAAGAGTAGCGATCGCGTTTCTGTGTTTAATTAATATTTATCCATTTTGAAGGCTTTGAAAATTTCAGGATTGTTGCAAAAACTATCCCTTTTTCCTAATCACAAAATGTTCATCTAAGAACATTTTTTATGGCTCTAAAACGGCTTCTGTGAAGGCTATTAGCCTGAATCAGAGGTGGCGCTCATATTGAAAAAATAATTTTCTTAAGGCAATTTCAAGCGATTAAGGGGCATTAGCGTTTCTCTAACGACCTAATTCCGTGACCAAAAATGTTCATGGAAGAACATTTTGAAAATTGATAAACAGGCATCTTTTCTCTGATTCTCAAACTTAAAAATTGCTTCCAGGTGTTTTTTTGATGGTCAATTATACAGTGCTGCGATCGCTAATCCCTGAATAGCACAAATGCGATCAGGCAAAGCCTGGCACTTCGTGATCGCGTCTTTAATGAGCTTAAAACTTTATTTATCATTCAATATTAAATTCTTCTGTATATTTAAATTAGGGAATTAGGATGGACTAGAATGAGTAATTTTATTATTAATGTTTATTCTTCTGTTTTCGCGATCGTATTGGCTGTTGAGCCAACGGAGAAATTAGCTGAGGAATCTTCCTGTTGGTCATTTTTGCAAGCAATATTTAGTAAATACCCAGTTTTTGAATCGTTGTTTGGGTTTTTGCCGACTTTTGCCATTGTTATCGCTACGCTCGCTACTGTTCTAGCAAATTTGCAGAAAATAATTGATTTTGTCAAGAAAAATTTACTTCCTCAAGTTTCTGAAGAAGAACAAATTAAACTCAGAAAACAATTATTACAAAAGCTACAAAATGATGTTGCGATTCGCAGACGAGATTCTTTACATAAGACAGTCAAAATAGATTTAGAAATGGAAGAACAGCGTCACCGAGTTGGCAGAAACAAATTGGAATTAGCTCCCCCAACTCCAAAGCCTGAAAACAGGAATCTATTCCACATATCGTTTCAGATTTTCAAGAAAAATAGTGATTATAAGCAAGTTCAAAACACTATTAATTTTTTTGATCGCGAAGATATTAATGGCAAATTATTAATCTTAGGAGAACCAGGTGCAGGAAAAACAACTGAACTCCTTAGTCTAACTGAAAAATTGATTGAACGAGCTATTGAAGATGAAACTACTCCGATTCCAGTTATTTTTGAGTTAAGTAGTTGGGCAAGTAACCAAAATATTCGTGATTGGATTATAGAAAAGTTATGTGAGATTTATCTAAAAAAACAAGGTGATATTTATAAGAAAGTTCCTAAAAAAGTTGCACAGCAATGGATTGATAATCAACAAATTATTCCCTTGCTCGATGGTTTGGACGAATTGGGATTAGAAAATGGGAAAAAATGTATTGTTGCGATCAATAAATTTTTAGATAGTAGTTTTCAACCTGGATTAGTAGTTTGCTGTCGTCAAGAACTATATGAAAAAGCTAAAACTCAACTAAAAAAAATGAATGGGGCTATTTATATAGAATCCTTATCTGATGAAAAAATCAAGCAATATCTAACAAGTTTAGACCGTTTATATATTTGGAATGAAACTATTAGAAATGAGCCTGAATTATTGGATTTAGTTCGTAAACCGTTATTTCTAACAATGTTAGTATAGCGGTTCTCAAATAGATGAGATACACTTAATTTAAACCTAGTCAGCTAATTTAGAATGAAAGCATATTCACTTGATTTAAGACAAAAGATTATTGATGTTTACGAACAAGAGGAAATTTCTCAACGTCAACTAGCTA
>JBCCYD010000266.1:0-8335 GCA_039190385.1 Cyanobacteria bacterium P01_F01_bin.143
AGACAAAATAAATAAGATATAAATTTTGAGAACCTTAAGGCTAAAAAACAGAGAAAATTACCACTAAAAAAAGAATATGTAAAGTAAAAATAGTCAGAATATAGTGTATATTATTCAGCTATTTATTTACTTTTATAAAATTAATAATTTTTCAGAAACTACTCAAAAGCTATACTATTCAAAGGCTTCAAACTAGATTATTCTCAAATAGAGAGCACGATACTGAACATAATATTTATCAATCTAATAATTATATATTGAAGATAATAATTCTAGATCAATTCAATAATTTAGCTACTTGCAAAAAAGTTTTTCCCGTAATGTTTCGTGAAGCTACTCAAGGAGCCAAAGAACTAAGAAAGCTCAGTAATTTAAGTCACTTTCTTCCCTTCTTACTCAACCCAAATCTCGATAAGTTAGAAAGTCAAAGAATAAATCAGAGGTTAAATGAAAGTACAGAGCGTCCTACTGCAACAATGAAACCACCAACCGCAGTCATCAGTATTCCAATTAATATCCAGATTTGTGCTTTTTGCGATACTTTAATTTCTCTAATATCTTCTAATTTATGCGATCATCCGAAGGCTAGCACTGCGCGATCGCGCCGCAGATTAATCAAATAGTCGGTAGTTTCAAACATCCTCTTTAGATTAAAACGCTATTGTGGAATGATGCTACAAGATAATCTGCAAAGGCGTGAGCTGAAGGCTTGGCACTTCTCCCTCCAGTGAGCAAAGCATTGACCTCGATAGTCCCGATTTCCCAATCTGCAAGAATTTGAACGAGTTCACCACTTTCTAGTTCTGCTCTACATCCCCAGAATGCAGTGGAAATAATACCCATTCCGGCCAAAGCAGCTGCTGTTGTTGCTTCATTTACAGTCACCATGAGCTGACCATCAACTTTTACTGACAAAGTTTTGCCATCTTTTTTAAAACACCAGCCAGTAGACCCCATACTCGAAGGCCCAATAATTACTTGATGTCCTGCAAGATCAGCAGGAACATTGGGGATTCCCGCTTTCGCTAAATATGCGGGAGATGCTGCTATTAGGCGTGGTGTTACACCTAGTCGTCGGGCAATCATGGTTGAATCGCTCAGCGGACCAAAACGAAGCGCAACATCAATGGCCTGGGCAATCAAATCTTGGCGCGAATCAGTCAGCACGAGATCAACGCGCAAACCTGGATGTTGAGTCAGAAAATCAGGGAGAAGAGGAATGATTTCTCGTACTGCGAAACTCGTTGCAACCCCCACCCTCAAACGCCCCTGTAACTTTCCATCGCTACGAACTAGATGGTTGGCCTCTTCCAAAGCAGACAGAATCGGGTCTATCCTCGCCAGATAATCTGCCCCGGCCTCAGTTAATTTCACCGCATGGGTACTTCTGACAAATAGCGCCGCCCCAAGATCCTTTTCCAGCTTGGATATGATCCTAGAAACAGAGGGCTGAGACAAGTCAACCTCTTTGCCCGCAGCCGTAAAGCTGCCAGTTCTAGCGACACGGCAAAATAAGCGTAAAGTTGAGATCCGATCACTCATTTATTTATTCGTTTTTCAAATAACTATTAGAGATATATTGACTCTACCAATCAATAAACAAATAAGCAATACTGAATATTAAGGAGATGAATCAGTTCACGAAAGCCTGAAAGCATTACCAGTCTTTGAGTGAGCCCTGATGTAATCTTCATGTCAATTAAAAACCACAAAACAGGAATAAAATTATGTCTCTTCAAGAAAAACTCAACGCTTTTAAGGCAGATTTTGAAGCTAACAAAGCCCCTGCCGCTGCGGTGGAAGCCTTTCATCGTTCAACCCGTGAATTGATCGAAAATAGAAATGCTGAACGAGCCCTCAAAGCAGGTGAACGAGCCCCCGAATTCACTTTACCTGATTCAGACGGCAACCTGGTCTCTTCGAGAGACTTGCTCACCAAAGGGCCCTTGGTACTGACTTTTTATCGTGGTGTCTGGTGCCCCTACTGCAATTTTGATCTACAAGCATTAGAAAAAGTTGCTGACAACATCCGTTCCCGAGGTGCTTCACTTGTCGCTATTTCCCAGCAAAGGGCTTCAAGCAGTCGCAAGTCCCAAAGAGATAATAATCTCAGCTATCCAATCCTCACAGACCAAGGCGGAGATTTGGCAGAGCGTTTTGGCCTGCGCTGGACATTGCAGCCTTACGTTATTGAATTCTTTAAAATGTTCCAGGTTGATCTTCCCAAGATCCATAACGATGACAAATGGACTCTACCCATGCCCGCAAGATACGTCATCGAAACTGATGGCACAATTGCTTACGCAGAAGTCAACCCGGACTATACTCGCCGTCCAGAACCTAGTGACTTATTCCCAGTTCTTGAGAAGTTAGCTCTTTCAACAGCACAATAGCAGATTAACTCACTATCGTTATATCAATTAAAAAGAAGAAACTCATGTCACCTAAACAACAAAAAACCGGTAGGTTAGCACGCATTTGGCAATCGTTTTTCGAGCTGCCAACCTGGGTACAAATCTGGATGATGTTGATCCTTGGACCAGTAAACTTGGCTACGCTCGCTTTTCTCAACCAACCAAGTGGGGTTTTAATCGCGACATTGGCTTTGAGTGGAATGATTATCACTGTATCCATTGTTATCGTCGCTGGCGGATTTTCCAAACTAGCAGCGGCTGGGCATATACTACCTTGGATACCACTCGTTTTGATGCTTATTTTTGCCAAGCCAAGCGGCACCGCAGTTTATCAGACATTTTTGACAGCACTATTAATTATCAATTTGATATCCCTGGCATTCGACTTTAACGATCTACGGATTTGGCTCAAGTCCAGGGCCCAAAACTAGAGGACAGGAACCTTATTTTTGATAGAGACAAGCAACTTTATTTTCAAACTAAAAGAAGAAAAACATGTCACTTACACAAGAACTCTCAGAGCTTAAAGCAAACATCAAGTCTCAGATTCCAGAAAACGTGTTACAAAAATTCGACGAATCAATACAGGCTCTAGAAGAATCGGGGATGGTTGACCATGCTCCCCAGGTCGGGAACAAGCTAAACAATTTTGTGTTGTCTAATCAGTTAGGACAGCAGAGGAGCTTGGATGAGCTTCGTAAATCAGGCCCAGTTGTGATTGTCTTTTACCGTGGTGGCTGGTGTCCGTACTGTAATCTGGAACTTCGTGCGTATCAACAGATTTTACCTCAGCTCAAGGAAGCTGGAGCCCAACTGGTTGCGATTACTCCTGAATTGCCAGATTCTTCATTGTCAACGGCCGAAAAGAACGAGCTTGAATTCGAAGTGTTATCTGATGTCGGTGCGGATTACACGAAGGAAATTGGACTTGCCTTTACGCTTCCTGAAGAACTTCGCGAAATATACGCTAATTTGGGTGGAGACCTAGAGAAGTTCAACGGAGCTGGCAATTTTGCTCTCCCCATTCCAGCCACTTTGGTGGTTGACTCCGCTGGCAAGATCAGATTCGCACATGTCGACGTGGATTATACGACTCGGGCTAATCCAGAGGATGTGCTTAACGTTGTTAACAACATCAAATAGTCTTAATGTCTCGATGATTCACTAATATTTAACAAAAAGGAGAAACCTATGACAACTTTTACAACATATACAATTGAGAACGCACCGGAAGCTTCTAGACCCATCTTGAAAGCTGCTAAGAAAAAAATTGGCTTTGTGCCGAATCTCATGGCAACCATGGCTGAGTCTCCAGTGATGGTGGAAAGTTACTTAACGCTGATGGGATTGTTTGATAAATCTGAGCTTAGTCAAACAGAGCGCCAGATAGTTTTAATGACAAATAATCGTTTGAATGGTTGTACCTATTGTATGGCTGCCCATACGGCAGTCTCCAAAATGGCTGGTGTAAATGATGACGTGATTGAAGCTTTACGCAGTGGCTCACCAATCGATGACCCCAAGCTCGAAGCTTTGCGCATATTTTCAGTTATTATTCATGAATCACATGGAAGACCAACTGAAGAGCAAGTCGCAGCATTCCTTGCAGCGGGTTACACCAAGCAAACAATTCTGGAAGTGATTGTGGGAACGAGCCTTAAGGTACTTTCCAACTACACTACGCCTATAGTTAAACCAAATCTTGATAAAGCTTTTGCGCCAATGGCGTGGAGTCAGGACATGGCTTCAGCAGAATGATGGTCATATAAGGCATGCAGCAACTGACTATATTCACCGCATGCCTTAAATTTAAAAAGAGAATGGAGACAAGAAAATGATTAATAAATACACCTCAAATAATGTAGGTCAGGTTTGTTAGACTAGATAGGAAGAATCTATTTTCAACAAGTTGCGCCACTAATCGATGAACTAGAATCAGCCAAACAAATTGCGATCGCGAAGTTCCAGGCTCTGCCTGATCGCAAGTATGGGTTTAGCATTACTTCCTGATTGGCTTGTCGATCGCGAACTCGAATCAGGGAAATTAATTCGCTTATTTGCTGAATACGGATGTCACCGCTACAGACTAGTGCTATCTGGCTTCTCTATCCTTCCCGAGCTTACATTCCTGCTAAAAATCAAGTCTTTATCGATTATATTTTTGATAACCTTGGCAAAGTATGAAATTGCAATTTGATGCAAGATCTCTGCTTTATTGATAATGTAGAAGAAGCGGTCTTTAGGATTTAATTATGAAATGGCAAGAAGTCTGTGAAGATAAGCACTTACAAAATTTACCATTTAAAATAGAATTAAATAAATGGGGCCAAATTGTTATGAGTCCAGCCAAACCGAAACATTCCATACTTCAAGGATTAATTTCGGGTTTATTAAATTCAATGATTGAACAAGGAATGGCTTTTCCAGAATGTGCCATTGAAACCAAAGATAACGTCAAAGTAGCTGATGTTGTTTGGGCTTCCGATGAAAGATTAGATATTATCGAAGAGGAAAATGCAGCTTCAATTGCTCCAGAGATTTGCATCGAAGTCAAATCTGCAAATAACACAATTCAAGAAATGATAGAGAAAAAAGATTTATATTTGGCAGCAAAAGCAAAAGAAGTTTGGTTATGTGATGAACAGGGAAACATACAATTTTACTCTCAAGAAGGAGAGTTAAAAAAATCCTTATTGGTGCCTAATTTTCCCAACGAAATTAATAGAAAAAATCGACAAAAACACAGCAAGAAAAAGTAAATTAGCACTGGAACTGATGAATAATTTTAGGCTCAAGTATTACACCTCTATTTTCTAAATAATTACGCTCTTCTTCTGCTTCGGAGTTCAAAAGTTCTTGATGGGTTTCGCAATATTCAATCGCTTCTTTAACTGCTTCTATGGTTAAATCCCAATTTTCTGACGTTTCACTAATGGTATCTTCATTAGCAATCATATCTGACCAAACAGTAAAGGCTGTCAGCTTTCTTCCTTTTAGATAAAGTTGCTTGTGCCATGATGAGGAACGAGACTCTAAATACTGCCACTTTGTCTTTGAAGACTTAATAGTCATATTTAATGATTTTTAACTCTGATCTTTCCACCAATTATATCGTAGCTACCGAGTTATGCGATCGCATTAACAATTACGAAGAATACCAACAATGGTTAGTTAAAGTCCGAAAAAATTCGAAATTGCTGGCAAAACTTCTTTGCTAATTGTCATAAATGCGGCTGCTGGTGGTAATACTTTAGCAATTCTACGTAACATTTTGAGAGATTGTCCTGCCTTATTTTTCTTGGCTTCATCATCATTATCTTGACTTGCTTCAGCTAAGTTGTTTACTTCTTCTAGGGCATCATTCTTATCTTCGTCATCTAAATCACTTGAAGTTTCAATTGCTTCTTTAAGTTGAGTCAATAGTTCTTTAATTCCTGGCTGATCAGAATCTGAAGCAGGTAATTGGTTGATAGTATTGGCAACTGTTCCGCTTATAGTTCCTAAGTTCAATGCACCAGCACCACTAATATCAACATTTCCTCCGGTAATATTTACACTGCGGCCGTCACTAGTTTTGTTTCCTTGAACGTAATCACCTTGAATATTCTCGTTGTAGTTACCTTGATTAATACTTATCTTGCGATCGCCCATTTCATTATCTCCTAATTGATTCTTATTATTAATAATATTTTGAATAGGTCTATTAGCTTGTTTTTTAATAATATCTATATATTCTTGTTCCCGATTAAATTTTATTGGTTCATCATCTTGAACAGACTTTTGTCTAAGTTCAACATCATCAATTAAACTAAGAACATCTACCATTTCATAGCTTTTTTGACATTGAATAGCTTTTTGTCCATCTGCTAAAAATTTTCGTAAAATCTGAAAATCATAAAAATGCGGTGATTGAGTATTTTTACAAGCAGAACAATTACAAGGAATTAATTTTTGATATTTTAATCGTTTGTAAGAATCATTAATCTTATCTATTTCATGAGTAATTATTATTAATAAGCTCTTTCTATTATTACCAGATACACGAATCTTAATTTCTCGCTTGCCATAGTTTTCAATTATTTCAGCTCTGGCATTATCTTTGCTGAGAATTACACCGCTTTTCCAAACATATTCTTGATTCTCGATATACTGATGCATTATCACAATGAAGCGTGTGACAATTCCCTTGGGCATAAAGTCGGGATAGGCGTAACGTAAAATCAAATTATTAGTTTCATCATTCCAGTTATATTCTGGTTGATTTTCGCTGAGAAGTTGTGGAGCAATAAAGCTATTTTTCTCTTCGGGAATTTCGTAGCAAAGTTGAAATTTTTTCATCAACTCTAGCAATTCTCCCCGCATGGCAGAATAGCATTCTTCATGCCAAATATTTTTTAAATCATCGCAAGTAAAATGTCCTTGATTATCACAAACTTGAGGATTATCTAGAATTTTGTAAACTGCGTCGGTTCCCCAGGTTGGTTTAAGGATTACGGTTTTATATAATAGTGAATTTTCTTGGTCTTGGAAGTGTAGGCATACGCCTAAATCATGGAGATATCCACTGAGTTGTAATTTGTCTTCGATATTCTTAAATCCATTATTTTCGCAGATATCTAGATAGTCTTGGAGCGAAATATAATTGCGATGATCTTGTTCTAGAGCTCGACGAACTTTAACCCAAGTTTTTGGTAGCGCTTGTCCAACGAGAGGCAGGTTTTGAATGTAAAATTTCATATTCTCAATAATTTCATCTAAACCTCGGTTAGTTGCTAGGTTGGTGGCAAGAATTTTTTCTAGGTTAATGAATTGTCCTCGTAGGGCGCGATCATTAATTTCTCGTTTGCGATCTTGTTTTTCGTTTTTAACAATTAGTAGTGGGCTATTATCACTTAAGATTTCGACAATATTGAGCCAATAATAAAAATCTGTATCTTCTTTGCGGGTATCAGCAACTAAGCTGTAGAGAGAACGTTTAGTGAGAAAGAATTGGTGAGTAGCATGATAAATTTCTTGACCACCAAAATCCCAAATATTAACTGTAAAATCTCTTTTTCTTTCTTCTTTTTCTTGTAAAGGAAAACTCCATTTAATAATATCAATTCCTTGGGTTGAATCTTCATCTTGCAGTTGATAATTTGGATTTTGAATCTTCTTCGCTAGAGTTGTTTTTCCTGCTTCTCCTTCACCAACAATCAGTAATTTAGCTTCATAAATATAATCCTGTCCTTCTTTTTCTAGTTGCTTGAAATATTTTCTGATAGCATCTATTCCCTGTTCTGCTATTTCTAGCGGTGGTTCTTCTAGTAGATTTCTCTTTAAGAAAATCTTGGATAAAGTGGTAAAATTCGCAAAAGATTTAGGGAGACGTATTAACTTATTTTCTTTCAAATTTAAGGTGTTTAAATTAGTTAAATTTCCGATAGATTCGGGAAGACTTACTAACTTATTCACTCCCAAATTTAAATCATTTAAATTAGTTAAATTTCCGATAGATTCTGGGAGACTTACTAACTGATTTCCACCTAAATTTAGCTTTTTTAAACTTGTTAGATTGCCAATGGATTCTGGGAGACTTGTTAACCTATTTGCTCTCAAACGCAGTTCAATTAAACTATTGAGTCTTCCAATAGATTCTGGGAGATTTGTTAACCTATTTCCCCATAAATTTAAGGTGTTTAAATTGGTTAAATTACCGATAGATTTAGGGATGCTTACTAACTCATTTTTTTCTATATTCAAAGTTTTTAAATTATTAAGATTTCCAATGGATTTAGGGAGACTTGCTAACTTATTGCAATTTAAATTTAGTGTATTTAAAGTAATGAGATTACCAATAGATTCTGGGAGACTTATTAACTTATTGTTCTCTATATTTAGAGTTTTTAAATTGATTAAATTACCAATAGATTCTGGGAGAC
>JBCCYD010000267.1:0-8308 GCA_039190385.1 Cyanobacteria bacterium P01_F01_bin.143
GTAATATTGCTTAAGTGATTACATTTGTAATCTTTGTAGTAACAAATATACTAAGAATTTTTGACTATTTTATGAATTTCCAGTTTAGACTTAGGTGATGACAATGAAGTGAAGATAAAGCTCTATCATAGGTCATTAAAATAAGCATTAGAGGGAAAAGTTTGCAAAGATTATTACAAATATCTAGATTTATCGATACTGTTAATGAATGGATTGGTCGTCTGGCCTACTGGTTAGTATTATTTATGGTGCTAGTTGGGGTTTGGAATGTGGTTGGTAGATATGTGGGAAGACTTGTGGGTTTCAATCTCACTTCCAATGCCTTAATCGAAATTCAATGGTATTTGTTTGATCTTGTATTTCTCTTGGGTGGTGCTTATGCCCTTAAACATAATGAACATGTAAGAGTCGATATATTTTATAAAGACCTGAGTCCTCGTCGCAAAGCTTTGGTTAATTTTGTAGGTTCGATCGTGTTTCTCATCTTTTTTTGTGCTTGGGTAATTTACTTTTCTTGGGGAACAGTGCTTAATTCCTGGCAAATTTTAGAAATGTCCCCTGATCCTGGAGGCTTGCCCCGTTATCCCATTAAATCTTTCATTATTATTGGTCTTTTGTTATTAATCTTTCAAGGTATATCTGAAGCTATTAAAAATTGGGCGATCTTCACTGAACAAAAGCGATCTGGAGAATAATTTATGAGTTATGACTGGTTAGGGATCGCGATGTTTGCAGGAGCATTAGTCCTTCTATCTTTTGGTTATCCTGTTGCTTTTTCCCTGGGTGGTGTAGCAATTATTTTTGCTCTGATTGGTGCTGCTTTAGGAGAATTTAGTCTCAATTTTTTCAATGCCATGCCCAGCCGGATCTTTGGCATCATGGCAAACTATACTTTGCTGGCAATTCCCTATTTTATATTTCTCGGTTCGATGCTGGAAAAAACTGGCATGGCAGAGAAATTGCTCGAAACTATGGGCATTATCTTCGGCAGAATGCGCGGTGGTTTAGCTCTGGCCGTTGTAATTGTGGGGGCATTATTAGCTGCTTCGACGGGAGTAGTAGCCGCGACAGTTGTGGCCATGGGATTAATTTCTTTGCCGATTATGTTGCGCTATGGATATAATAAGGAATTAGCTACAGGAGTCATTGTTGCTTCGGGAACTTTGGGTCAAATTATTCCTCCTAGTGTGGTTTTGGTTGTTTTGGGCGATCAATTAGGAATTTCGGTGGGGGATCTATTTATTGGCTCATTAATTCCTGGGCTATTGATGGCAGGAGTTTTCTGTCTCCATGTAGTTATTGTGGCTTGGCTCAGACCTGATGCGGCTCCCGCTTTACCGAAGGAAGTTCGAGAGATTGGTGGGCAAGCTCTGATCAGAAGAGTGATTACCGTGATGTTGCCGCCTTTGGGTTTGATTATGGTGGTTTTAGGCAGTATTTTCTTTGGCGTTGCGACCCCGACAGAAGCAGGTGCGGTGGGTTCTTTAGGGGCCATGATTTTGGCTTATTTTAATGGCCAATTAAATTGGGCTGCGCTTAAGCAAGTTTGTGATGCGACCTTGCGGATTACCTCGATGGTGATGTTTATTTTATTGGGTTCTACAGCTTTTAGTTTGGTGTTTCGCGGTTTAGGTGGCGATCGCTTTATGGAAGAGATTCTAACTAATATCCCCGGCGGCGCGATCGGGTTTCTGCTGGTGAATATGTTAGTGATATTTTTCCTCGGCTTTTTTATTGATTTTTTTGAAATTGCTTTTATTGTCATTCCAATTTTTGCCCCGATCGCCCAAAAATTAGGTTTGGATTTAGTTTGGTATGGTGTGATTATTGGCGCAAATTTACAAACTTCTTTCCTCACTCCACCTTTTGGTTTTGCGCTGTTTTATCTGCGAGGAGTTGCTCCACCAGAGATTAAAACTCAAGATATCTATCGCGGAGCAATTCCTTTTATTTTGTTACAACTCCTGGTTCTATTTTTGATTATTACCTTTCCTGGTCTAGTGAGTTTCTTGCCTTCTCTAAAATTATAAAAAAGTAGTTTAGGGGATTGATTATCATTAGGTTATTCGTTCCATGTAATGTTACTATCGTCCAGACTAAGACCTTGAAGATAGCTGTTAGGAATTACCAGATCAGGTTCGCTCGTCCAGCCTTTATCAGCATACAGATTGTAACCATGTTTTGATGTAAATGGAAAAAAGTCAAAGTCACTTTTGGCCAAATGGTTTGTTGATTGGCTCAAATTATTTAGCTTAAAGTTGAATTCTACTTCAGTAGACAGTTTTTTGTCGAATAAAAATGATAAATTTTGTTCTTGATTTAATGCTTTATGTTGAGGTTCAGGTAATAATACTACTGCTGTGATGATAGTGGCACTTCCTAATAATGTTGGCCAATAAATTAATTTTGGAATAATATTATCTTCATAATTAATCCATTTTAAAATCAAATTACTTTCTGTATTAACCCGATAAAATATATAAGAATTAACAGAAACTCCTAATAAAGCTACATACATCAAAGGATAGAAAAATTCTAGATAAACTATTCTTGAACTCGCAAACTCCTCTCTGATTTGCACTTGAGAAAGTAAAATTACAAAAAATAATCCCGCACAAACTTCAACTACTCCACTAGTATCAAGCCCAAATAATGATGCCTGTTCCTTGTCTTTAGTAATCATCATTAAGGTTGCAAAAACAAGAGAAGCAATAATAATTAAGGGCAGAATATAAATAACAAAAGAATTAAAAAAATTCCGTTCTATGACAATATTAAAATATAGTTCAGGTTGATTGTAAAAATTTTCTCCAGTAATCCCAAAATTAGTATTATATCCTTGTCTGCGGTAGTCAAAAAAAGTCTCTAATAATTGCCAATTATCTAAGACAATCCTTTGATCATAGCCAAAAGCATCATTTAGTCCTGTTGATTTATACGAGTCAAAACTAGGTACTAAAATAGTTTCTCTGTCGAAATCTCGACTCCAGAAACGAATCCAAACTATCTTATGATCGAAGGGATATTTGGAATAATCAAATGCCTGTTTTAAAGTCGCTTCAAAATACCAACCAATAACCTCCTGATTTTCCTGTATCTGTTCCCGATAGGCAAAAGTTGGGGCAATATTCTCCCCACTTTCCACTTGCTCGGGAAGCACAAATCCTACAGGAATCTCTACCCCTGGAATATCTTTATATTGCGAGCTATCATAAATTTGCCAAATATAGCCTGTGAAGTTAACTTCGGTTGAATTATTAAATTTGAGGGATTGAATAAAAATTCCCGTTGGAATAAGCTCTTTGTCGGACAAACGAGTAAAATTATTGGACAAATATTTATTTACTTCAATATGATTGGTTAATTCATTCTCATTCGGTTGGTATTTCTTAGTCGTATATAACCACATCGTGCCAATCAACACGAGAAATAGAAGAGAAATAGAGTTAGAAATTTTCCACCATTTTCCTTTATTCATCTTAAATTATTTTACAAATTATTAATGATTTCTCTCAATGCTGATTTTAGTTCAGGATATTGAAACTTAAAACCCAATGCCTGAGTTTTTTTTGGCAATACTTGTTGACCTTCTAGTACTAAAATTGCCCCTTCCCCTAAAAGTAATTCTAAGGCGAACTCTGGAACTGGTAGCCAAGATGGCCGGTTCATTGCTTCTCCCAAATTCTGACAAAATTGACTCATTTTTGTAGGATTAGGCGAAGTAGCATTATAGACTCCCGACATTTGCTCATTAGTTAATGATTCGACAATCAGGTTTATTAAATCATCGCGGTGAATCCAGGAGAACCATTGTTTCCCAGTTCCAATGGGACCACCAGCAAAGAATTGGAATGGGCCAAGCATTTTCGCCAAGGCTCCACCGCCATTAGCCAAGACAATACCGACTCGAATGATTGCGAGACGAACTCCCAGTTCTTCGACTTTGAGAGCTTCTGCTTCCCAATCTTGACAGACTTGCGCGAGAAAATCATTTCCAGAGGGGCTAGTTTCTTCAAAGACTGCGGTTTCACTGGTGCCATAGTAGCCAATAGCAGAGCCACTAATCAGGACTTTTGGTTTTACTGCCGCTTTCGCGATCGCTTCAACAATTTTTCTGGTTCCTAATTGCCTACTTTCCCGTATTTCCTGTTTGAGCTGAGCTGTCCAGCGTTCAGAGATCGGCTCTCCTGCCAAATTGATCACAGCATCACAACCTGAAATAGATTCTTGCCAAGTTCCCGACTCTTTGGGTGTATAGGGGACAAATTCGACGTTAGAGAAAGTTAAACTAGGGAAAACTTGTTTTGCTTTGACTAAGTTGCGAGTAAAGACGATTATCTGGTGATTTTCTGCATTTAGTTTTTGTACTAAACGACTACCAACAAATCCTGTTGCTCCTGTAATTGCTATTTTCACGCTTGATGACTCAAAAAATTTTAGACCTATAGACCAAGAGTTATTTTACTGTATTAGATAACATTATTAATTTCTTATGACGGATTTCAAATTAGACAATGTTGTTCCCTGGGGACGTTCTTTGCAAGACTATACTCAAATGTTCAATCTGAGTGAGCAAGATCTCCAAAAATCGATTATAGACTGTGCGGGTGGGCCAGCAAGTTTTAATGCCGAACAACATCAAGCAGGAAATACCGTAATATCTTGTGATCCTGTATATCAATTTACGGCGGTCGAAATTCAAGAGCGAATTACCCAAACCTACCCCCTAATCATCCAAGGGTTAGAAACGAACTATCACAAATTCGTGTGGCAGAATATCAAATCTCCAGAAGATTTAGGCAAAACGAGAATGGCTGCCATGAATAAGTTTCTCGATGATTTTGAAACAGGATTACGACAAAAAAGATATCGTACAGAACTACTGCCAAATCTTAACTTTGCAGATCATCAATTTGATATTGCTCTCTGCTCCCATTTATTATTTTCTTATTCTGAACAATTTTCTTTGGATTTTCATCTCCAATCAATTCTTGAAATGTGTCGTGTGGCTAAGGACGTGCGGGTTTTTCCCTTGCTAGAGAATTTTACAGGGGAAGTTTCTCCTTTTGTCGAGCCAGTTATTGATAGTCTACGAGAACAGAATTACGAAGTAACAATTGAACAAGTGGAATATGAATTCCAGATTAATGGTAACCAAATATTGCATATTGTACAAAATGGTTAACCGTGATTTTTGTAGAGACATATCGCCGATTTTTGTAGAGACGTGTCGGCGACACGTCTCTACTCCGGTAGGGGTGTATCCTGCAATCGTTCTCGAATAGAATCATTATCTGGCAAGGGTGTATTTTGTAATCTATCTCTTAAAGAATCATCGGGCGAAGATTGATCATCAGGAAGAGGGGTATTTTGCAATCTATCTCGAAGAGAATCATCATCAGGTAAAGGAGTATTTTGTAATCTATCTCTCAAAGAATCATCAGGAATAACAGGCTTAGGATCTTCTATCTCGGGTGGGGTAGCTGGGTTAGCTTCTTCTGTGCCCGTGGGCGTAACTGTTTCAGGCACTTCTGATTCAGCTTCAGGTGGAGTAAATGTTTCTGGGACTTCTGGTTCTGTTTCTGGGGGTGTAGGCTCAGGAGTTTCTGGTTCAGGAGTTGGTGTTTCATTCTCTTTTCTAAGAGATGGCAAAGTCAAAGAAGGGCAAATTTCGGCATCATATTTATAGTCAACTGTTACCTGATAAGGTTTAGTTTCTGCTGTTTTGTTATCAAAATCATAGGCTTCGATATCTTTGATTGCCTGTTGGTTGAAAATTGGATAGTCTGCACCTTTTAGTAATTCGGAATCAGCAATGTTATTACTAGAATCAACTAAAACACCATAAACACTAGTGCCTTCTAGTCTTCTTATACAGGCATCTTTGGGATAAACTCCCTCAAACGCGATCGCTTCTGGTTGAATCTCTTCAATTCTACTAATCCAAGAAACATATTTTTTTCGCGCATCTTCATCCGTGTTCCCTAGCTCTTGTTTTTGCAAGCTACTACTAACATCAGTAATACTTCCCTGCAATTCCTGCTGACGAACTGCGGCTATTTCCTCGGGAGTGGGTTTATCTTCCTGGGGGTCTGGTTCCTCTGGTTCAGGAGTTTCAATCACAACACTCACCTCTGGCTCTTCGGGGAAAGGTTCGGGTTCTTCTGGTTCCTCTTCGATCGCTGTAATAGGTGGTTCGAGAATAGAGTCTAAATCTTCTAGAGGTGGGGGAACAGGAAGAGAGGATAAATCACCAATGGGAGGGAGAGAAATATCAGTACTATAGGAAGGCAAATTCTCAAAATTTGGTAGTAGGGGAACAGGAATTGTTGGTAAATCAGTTAAATCTCCAAGATCAGGATCGATATAGGTGGGCAATGCTAGAGGTAAAGCCGCTCCATCAAGAGGAGTATTATTAAATTCTGGAATAGCAAACTCAGAATCGAAATCGGGTAACCGAGCTTGTTCAATAGCATCTAATTCAATAGTAGTGACGGTTTGTTGTCCTGAAATATTATTAGTTGGAACGAATAAAGCCGGGAAGCCAAACTTATAGAGCAACAAGTGAAGACCCAGAGAAACCAATAAGGCAATTTGAGTTGAACCAATAATTGGTGAGTCAGAATATTCTTTTTTATTGAGTTTGGGATTCAGTTCCGAGGACATATCTATCTAAAGTTGCTTCGCTATGAGCTCTAGGCTAATGGCTTAGGGCTTTTTTACTAGGATACAAAAGATGAATCAGAGGAACTTCTAAGGTAACTCACACTTAGTTGATTTCACATTTTTAACTTTAAATCGCCAAGATAATACTAAATTCATCCCTTAACCAAGACTCCTGGCTCTTTCTGAATCGGCACAATATCCATAATGTCTGTTCGAGAACAATATTCAATATCAGCATCACAATCTAGATTCAAAAGTCTTTGTCCGTGACTACATTGACGAAAAACTTCTAACAAATTATCTTGCCATTGATGATACAGCGCTAATGCCCCAATCACCTCATCATTACCAGCAACGTCTAATAGTGAAATACCTGTGTGCTGCAAAATAGAATCGATGATCGCACCAGCACAAGCCGTATCTTCCACAGAATAAGTTCCTTGCCAACCAGAACCCACCAACCAAACTATTTCTGGTTGTTTTTCTAACAAATAATTAACTGCAGCTTGACGATTTATCTGGGCAGCAGTAATAACTGTATCAGCCTGTTCTACTCTTTGAAGCGCACGCGTACCGTTAGTTGTGGTCAAAAATAATCTTTTCTGCTTAACTACATCCGTAGTGCAATTAAGAGGAGAGTTTCCTAAATCAAAACCTTCTACCTTTTTGCCTCCCCTTTCTCCTGCCCGCAATCTTTTTTCTGGTAGCCATTCAGCAGACTTCTCCATGAGTAAATCAATATCACTAAAGGCTTGTACTGCTTCTGCTCCAGCATTGAGAGCTGTAGCAATTGTCGTAGTTGCTCGTAAAACGTCAATTACGACAGCACAATCGGGAAGACTATTGCTGGGAGTAGCTTCAGGCGTATGGTAGATAAATAATTTCACTTAAATTAATCGAATATTAATAAAATCTAAACTCTCGCAATTATACGTTATTTCGTAATTATTGCTAAGCAACTTTCAACTAGTTTGACTCGTCTTGAAAATCATTTCCCTCACACATCTTTATTTTTAGAGAATTATGCTTAGGTTAAATATTCATCTCAAAGATATCATGACTCCTAATAGTCAAAAATTAGTTTTACTTTTAGCTGCTATTGTTCCATTATCCGGTAGTTTATTCTTTTCTCCTAATTCGGTTATTGCCCAAGAAACTAATAACTCAAATTATCAAAAACAAGCAGTGACTGATGTTACGAAGAATATTATTTATGTTAATCCTCACAGAGGAAATGATAATGCAGTTGGCAATCAAAATTCACCTCTAAGAACAATTACTAAAGCCTTAAAAAAAGCTCAACCCAATACAATTATTGCTTTAGCTTCAGGAACTTATAGTGAAGAGACAGGAGAAACTTTTCCCATAATCATCAAAAAAAATATTACTCTCCAAGGAACTACTGAATCTCAAGGTAGTAATATTATTATTAAAGGCAGTGGTGATTTTATTAGTCCAACCGGAGCTGGACAAAATGTCGCGATCGCGATGATTAAAGACGCCGGAACTATTACCGGGGTAACTGTTACTAATCCCCATACTAGAGGTCATGGTATTTGGATCGAATCTGCTAATCCTACTATTAGCTACAGCAGTTTTATTGGCAATGGTAATACAGGAGTTTCGGTTAATGGAAATAGCA
>JBCCYD010000268.1:0-8255 GCA_039190385.1 Cyanobacteria bacterium P01_F01_bin.143
CAAGCATCGCATAAACAAGGCGACTTTGGCATTCCAGCGCTCAACCCTAGTATCCGCACTCTGGCTTTATGGGCAAACTTCAGTTATTTCATAAAGCCAATAGAGGTAATCTACCTAAAGTCAAAGAACCCAAGGGTTCACCATGGCAGTTAATCGATAGCGAAGTTAGATAGTGGAGAGTTGGGTTTTATTGAGAGGGACGATCGCCCCCACTTTATATTTTCCAAAATCCAAAATCCAAAATCTAAAATGGCAGAGCCTTCCCACCAGACTCTGCCTTCTGCCTTTAAAGCACTCTAACCTTCCTTGTCAGTACTGCCATCACCTCATTTGGCTTTTGAGTTGGTTGGGGCTTGCTCCAGTCATTCGGTTCAGCATAGTTGAGCCGATGTAGAAGCTTGATGGTATTTTGGACAGCGGCCATACTGCCAAACAGCACGTGGCGCAGGGTCTCGTAGCGCGGCTCTGGCTGGGGGCTGGATAAAATGATAGGGAAATTTGTGGACGCATCTGCGCCCTGGTCATTGGGTTGAAACATGAGTCTGGTCTCCAATTTGAATCGACAAAACGGAGGAAACCAGAACCCAAGTACATCTAGCCACCCCGAAAGAAGCTAGGCAAAATCGGAGTGGCTAGAGTACTATGACCCTAGACTACCGGGATTGCTCTGGAATCCTTGGGGTTTAGGCATTGTTGGGTGGCGTTAACACCTGGCAATGCTGCTAAATATATTGAGTTCTGAAATCCAACCACAGCGTTAGCAGACTGTAGCCTTAGATCTGACGATAGGATGATTTTTGATTGTCGTCAAGGAGGTTGAGGGGAGTTGGGGAGTTCTGGAGTTGGGGAGTTAGTCTTCTTTTCGCCAAGGTTGGCACAAATTAGTTGGTCTATATCGAATATTGCTGAGTTGTGTTTGTGTTTTGTGTTTTATTGGGAGAGACGATCGCGACCCACTGTTATCTTCTAAAAGCCAAAATCTAAAATCCAACCGGGAGTTCTTGGACAAGTTGTTCTCGTGGGGTCATGGATATTTGTGCCAAGGGATTTGGTTATCCCTAGTCCAATGGCTGTGTGGAGAACTTTGTTTTTCATGATGCTTTTAGATTCAATGACCGTTGCAGAAAAGTTAAAGGCATTGAAAATGATTTGGACCAATTTATGCCAGGCACCATCCCGAGTTTGATTCTCTCAGTAGCATAGAAAAGTTTACCTGTAAAAATCTGGTGATGGCCTTATCTGGTGGGCTTTTAAGCAGAATTTACTTCCTTACGTCAGTGATTAAATAGAATGCCAAAATCAATTCTTTAATTTTTCTAACAAGAATATGCTTGATTATCTGGCAAAATTTGCTTGCAGCGCAGTTGAAACTGTAGCTAGGCGAGCAAAACGCATTTCTAAGGATTGTCTAGATGCCTTAGCGGACTCAGGCCACATTGGTGAAGTGAGTTTACCTAACCGCAATTTCAGTCGCCACGACTAACAACGGAATATCCTATATTTCAGAGTTTTTATCGTTTGTTTTGTCCTCTATCAGACAATCCGGAAAGAAACAGGAAAAGCTGGAACTATTTGAATTAAAATTCAGTCTTGCAATCCAGTTGTGCCAATCAGGTGCCAAAAATATTCTAATTGGAACTAAAAAAATATTTAATTCCAACTAGACAAAAGGAATGAGGTTAGTCAGCAAAACTTGCCCTCATTCCCTTCGTGCGGTTAAACACATGGTCAACTATTATGCTTGGCCATGCAACCTAAATTACATGTTAGTGCATTCTTGGTATGCTGTGCTGATCGCTAGGCATATCTTAATTTGCATCTCTGGCGTTTAGGTTTTTTGGCCATGTCATAGGATGAAGTCATTTCGTTGGAGTCCAGGGTATGCCTAATAGCCAGAATATTGAAATTCAAGAGCTTAAAAAAAATCTTGAACTTGAGAGAAGCGAGATTCAAGAGCTTAAAAAAAATCTTGAACTTGAGCAAAAGGATCGAGTACATGGTGAAACTCGACAGGCAGAAGAGCTTCAGAGATTAAAAGAGGAGCATAAAATGTTTACTGCTGTTATGCGCTCAGTGCAATCTGATCGAGATAAGGATAAAGAGCCAATTACAAAGCTACAATTTCAGATTGAAAAGCAAGATAAAACCATTATTTATCTTCGCCAGACCAGAGAAAAAGACGCGGAACAAATGACCAAACTGCGATTTCAAGCGAACCTAGCGACAGCTCTAGCAAGTGCTGTTGTCGTACCCCTTATTGGTTGGGTTGTCACTTTTGGCCTTCAACAAGCTATTTTTGATCAATCTGATATTCAACCCTTCAATCCAGAAGTTATCTTACCTGGAAATTGAATAGGTTAAAGACTTCGTACCAAAAGGCTCCTACAGTCGTTTTGGAAAGCTACTTAATGTTCAGCATTGAGTAGTTTTCCATCTTGTAAATAAAGATTGCTTATGTACAGCCATAATCAAAAGTTAGGTTCCCTGCCCGTAAATCAGACAGAATTCAATACATGCCTCGCATCCCTCTCTAAGACTCAACGAGAAGTTATATTGCTTGAACTTAAGGGGTTAGAGGTAGAGCAGATTGCGCAAGCTCGAAACTGTTCTTCCAACGTAGTTTACAAGCGACGAGCAGAAGCTTATCGACGCTTTGGTATTCAGAACGCTCCAGGTAGTTATTTCAGTGATGAGCATCGTCAGAAAATTTTAGCCCTATTTAAGCAGTATGCCAGTGAAGAGTTGAAACAAGTAATTTGGGTGGAACAAACTGAATTGGCTTTAAAGAGCGATATTTATGTGGCCAGAATTAACGAAGAACAAGCCATGAAAAAGGCTACAGAGCAAACCGGAAGTTTAGTACGATTGCGAGGCCCTAAGCATGTGGGCAAAACTTTGCTTCACCTTAGAGTATTAGAACAGTTACCGAAACAAGACTATAACCGAGTAGCACTGTCGTTTAAATGGGCCGATCGCCAAACATTTGAGGGTTTAGAGGGCTTTTTGCGCTGGTTTTGTGCGGTGGTGAGTCGGGAGTTGGGACTAACTAATCGAGTCAAGGACGTGTGGGACGACGACTTATCCCATAACTATAATGCCACCTATTATTTTGAAACCTGCATTCTCGAAGCATTGGAAATCCCCCTCGTTTTGGCATTGGATGATATGGATTTAGTGTTTGATCATCAAGATATTGCGGACGATTTTTCTAAATTGCTGCGGAGTTGGCATGAACAGGCAAATAAAGGAACTCGATCGAGTCAACAGTGGCAAAAGCTTCGGCTCTGGATTATTCACAGTACCGAGAAGTATGCGGCATGGGATATCCACTCGTCTCCATTGAACAATGTGGGCACGGTGGTTTCCCTCATTGATTTCGATGTTGAGCAAGTGGAAGATTTGGCTCGACAGAAGCAGGTAGAGTGGGCATCGGCTCAAACCACAGAGTTAATACGTTTAGTTGGTGGTCACCCAGCCCTGGTACAAGTGACTTTTGACCATTTGAAGCATGGCACGACATTCTCTGAAATCTTGAAAAATGCTTGTACAGAGAGCAGTATTTACACCAGCTATTTACGGGAACAACTGGATATCTTGAGACGAACACCAGAGTTAGCTCAGGAGTTCAAATGCATCGTTGAGAGTACAGATCCGATTCAGGTAAATACAAATGCTTCATTTCAGTTGCAGAGTATGGGCCTAACGTTGCTCATGGGCAATTTATCCGCACCACGCAATCAACTTTATCGCGACTATTTTTGTTCTCGTCTCTAACGCTACTGACTCACAATACTCCAAAAATAAAGTAATTGTGTTGTCACAAACAGCTTAAGTTTTAAGCTGGAAAGGATTGAATAAGAAACTGATTCACTGCTAGCCTCAGTTTCTCATCCTAAGAGACAAGTTTTACAAAACACTAATTATATGCGTAACCCCTAAAATAGAGGTAGACAAATGTCACAAATAAAGGATGTAAAGTACTCACACAATCCTCCAAAATATTTATATTGTGTTGGTGGCACTGTGCCACCGAATTCCCCAAGCTATGTAACTAGAGAAGCGGATCATCAACTTTTTGAGGCATTAAATAAAAATGAATATTGCTATGTATTTAATTCTCGTCAGAAGGGAAAGTCAAGCCTAGATGGAAAAGTTCGTCAGCGCTTAAAAGCAGAGGGATGGCACTGTATTTCTTTCGATGTGACCACAATTGGAACTAGCATAACCTCTGTTGAGCAATGGTATCGTTCATGGTTACAACTTCTAGCAAAAGAATTGGGTTTAGATATTCAAATTTCAGCATGGTGGCGAGAGCAGGGCGATTTATCTCCTCTCTCATATTTGAGCTGCTTCTTTGAAGATATTGTGCTGCCTCAAGTAGAGGGAAATATTTTGATTTCCATTGATGAGATTGATAGTTTACTCAGTCTAAAATTTTCAATGGATGATTTTTTTGGATTTATTCGAGCCTGCTATAATAGACGCTCTAATAACCCTGACTATAATCGCTTGACGTTTCTATTATTGGGCGTAGCTTCTCCTACCGATCTGGTAATGGATAAAACCCGAACACCGTTTAATATTGGGACAGCTATTGATCTTACCCGTTTAGAGAAGGGTGATATTGAACCCTTTTCTAAAGGACTTGAAGGTATCGTTGCAGCACCCTTGACAGTAGTAGATGAGATTTGGGAATGGACTGACGGTCATCCATTTATCACTCAAAAAATTTGTAATATAATCCAAGAAAAAGGTCTGAATATATCTATCGGCTCAGAAAAAAATAAAATTGAGAAAATTATCAACGAAAATATAGTTGAAAATTGGGAAAATAAAGATAATCCCGAACATTTACGTACCATTGAGCAACGGATTCTTCGTAATGGTGAGCAGGCTGGCAGTTTATTGAGATTGTATCAAGCAGTGCTTGAAAAGAACACCATAGTTGCCGATAGTAGCCAAGACCAGATTGAACTAATGCTATCAGGTATTGTCACTAAAGAAAACGGAAAGATTCGAGTTGCAAATCGAATTTATCAAAAAATTTTTAATAAAAAATGGGTTGAAACACAGCTTGATAAGCTCAAGCCTTATTCAATGGCAATGGCTGCATGGAAAAAATCAAATTTTGGAGATAGCTCCTATCTTCTAAATGGAAATGCTTTGCAAGAAAGTTTAATTTGGATTCAAGGTAAAAGACTAGGTAAACTTGATAAAAGTTTTATTAGAGCAAGTAAGAAATATGCAAAAAAACGTTTTTTTGAGGCATCTGATGCTCAGATTATAGCAAATAAATTGGAGTGCGATCGCCTGATCCAAATCCACACAAAAGAGTTCCAAAAAATTGCAGATTACCCAGATAAAATATTTGAAAAAATTTATAATTGGACAGGTGTAAATCAATTTTTATTTGAAATTATAATTAATGATATTTTACACAATGAGAAATTTATTTTGAAAGGAGAGGAAGCTGAAAGAGTGGAAAAAGCAGTCTCCTCCGCTATTCTTGAAAGCTGGGAAGATAATTCTGCTGCTTCACACTTGCTTGGCATTCGCAATCAACTCTTTAAGTATAAGCGGAAAAAACGTACTTTGAGCTTATATAAGAAAATCCTCTCTCAAGAGACCATTATAATAGATGACCGTCCAGCGTTAATGGATCTACTAGAATCAAGATTAATCTTTGGAGAATCAGAAACGGACTCAGTCCAAGTTTCTAATAAAATTTATAAGTTATGCTTCGATATCGATTGGGTTAATGATGAATTAGCTAAAGTTGAAGACAGCTTTTTAATTAGAAAGCAATATAGAGTTGAACATCAAATTTCTGAGGTTAGTTCAGTCATTACTTACAGTGTTCTAGATACTCTAGCTCCATCCCCGATTTACTACTTGGCCACCCAATTTACTCCAAATATTTCTAATGATGAGAATGCTCTGAATGCAATTAGAACTTTATTTTCTGACTCCGGTGAACTGTTGGGAGTAGCAGGAAAAATTGAACAGATTCCTAAAATTATATCTAGATTTGAAGAAAATGGATCTTTTTATATCATTCAAGAGATGATTAAGGGCAAGTTGCTTAAGACAGAACTTAAGATTAGAAAATGGAGTCAAGATTCTGTAATTTCTCTTATGATTGCAATTTTAGAGGTCTTAAAAAAAATACATTCAGTGGATCTTAAGCATCTCAATATTTGTCCTGATAATATTATCCGATGTTCAGATAGTCAGAAATTAATTTTATGCAATTTTGCTATTTTTGAAGCAATTGCGGCACGAGTTCTTCAAACAGATAATTTTGGTAATCCTTTGAAAGTGGGAACACCAGGATATGCAGCTCCTGAACAGCAAAATGGACAGAATTATACTTCTGTTTCTAGTGACTTATTTGCTGTTGGGATGATTGGTATCCAAGCTTTAACAGGCCATAGACCTACTGATTTACCTGATAATAAGGTGACGCAAGCCAAGATTTGGAGGTATGCCCCTCTTGGAGGATCTATACCTATTATTGATGATGGCTTAATTCAGATTATTGATACACTGATTCAGCCTGAAGTTGAGATGCGCTATAAATCAGCAAATGAAGCTATTAAGGCATTAAAATCATTCCAGGAAGATAATCATGAAGAAAAGAAGTTTAAAGATGAAAAAAAGAAAATTGAAGATGAAAAAAAGAAAATTGACAATGCTAAAGAGACTTTAATTAAGTTTATTTTGTTTCTCACATGTGTAGGCTTAGTTATAGGAGGGTGGATATTTAATAATAATAGAGAGCGCAATAATTTAATAAATTCTGAAATTTTGTCTCAATGTAAAAATCCCAATAAATTTATATCAAATGATTTATATCCACCAAAATACTTTGATGAAATAAAGCTGATAAACGCAGCAAGTTTATCACAATATGCTTGTAGTCAGTTATTGAGAAATAATAAAGCAAAGAAAGATAGGGAAAATCTCTATCTACAGAGAGGAATCTCTCTTCTTGTGCTTTGGAATCAAGAGAGAAAATTAACTAGTAAATGGAGGGCAATTCCTTTGTTAGAAGCGGCCTCTGATGATTTTGAGCGGGCTTCAGATAAATTAGCGAGTTCCTCTTTCTTTCTTGGGGTTGCCCAAGATATTCGTAATGCAGGCAATACTACAGCAGATGATTATTCAGATGAATTAAAAGCGGACTTTGATCGAGCAATTGGTAATTATCTTCAACATATAACAGATTCTGAAACCCAAGCAGTCAGGGAGTTTACCAGAGATGACTTATCAGAGATCGAGCATAAGGAAATCCCTATTCTTATTAAACTTGCTTTTTTCCTCGAAGCCCGAAGTGAGAATGAGGGGAAAAATACTGCTAATGCAAAGCACTTGCTCCAAATGGCACTAACGAAGGGGGCAGACTCATTACCACTACGGTATAGTCGTGCCATGCTAGAAGCTAGGATCGGCAACTATCAACAAGCTATAGAAGAACTCAATGACATTGTTAAAGTGCTACCAGTTGATGATGCCTCAGGAGAGCAAGGGCAAGGACAGCATTCAGAATTGCTAGGCCAAGTGTATCAAAGCCGGGCATTACTGCATTTGCAATTAGGCATACGTGATAAGTCACAGTTAACTTTTGCCGAAAATAATTTCTACACACTTGTTGAGACTGGCAAAGCTCCAATGGTGCCTGGATATATTCCAGAGAAATGTTTAACAAATATGTTTTCATGTGACATCCCTGAGATTGTTGGGGCGATCGCCCAAGATGAAGACCTCAACTATGGATTTCCCGTATTCCCTATTTATGATTGTCGAGAAAATCCAGCAATGGCGATCGCCGAACAAGCCCTTATCGATCGAGGCTTAGAATCTCCATCGACGAAGTTGTGTCGGTGATGGGGTTGGGGAGTTGGGGAGTTAGGGAGTTGGGGAGTTGGGGAGAAGTGCGATCGCCCCACAATCCTCCAACCCAAGAGCTAATCCCAGGATTTAGGCGATCGCTCCCCCAACTCATACCCTCGATTCTGAATCATCTCCTCCAACCGCTGCACCCGCTTTTCCGAGGCTGGATGACTAGCTAGCATTGCTATATTTAGATTTCGCTGTTCTTTCTCAACTAAATCTTGAAAAAAGTCGGTGGCTCCCGCCGCATGACCGTAAAGCTGGTTAAGCAGCGTTAGCCCGACCTCATCTGCTTGGTATTCCTGCTGTTGGGAAAACTGGGCATTGGCAATGATGGACGTGCTGGAGGTGGCGATCGCCCC
>JBCCYD010000269.1:0-8253 GCA_039190385.1 Cyanobacteria bacterium P01_F01_bin.143
ATAGCAATAAAGAAGAGAGAAATAATAAAACTAAAAACAAAAGGAAAGCTTAATTTTTTAACTTGTATATAACGTAGGGCTGTTTCATTATCAAGATAATCATAGAAAATAAGAGAAAATAGAAACTAAGTACAAAAAGATAAGATATAGAACAAATTATGGCTCATTTCGCTGATTGCTGATTTAATCGAATCAAAGCCATGTGTTCTTAAAAGAGTTAAAACCCAGGTTTTAAGTAGAGACAAATTTCTGGAAGCTAATCCAGCTTCTCTTCTGATCACTGAATAAGAAGGAACTCTGGCTTTGGGAATTTGCAATCTCTTAATCAACTCTCTTTGATGGCGTTCGACAAATCTGCCTAATGGTCGATCACCCCAATAACCACTCATTATTACCACAAAGAGTGAATTACATGAATCAGGATGCCGAATATTTATTTGAAAGTTACCCTTGAGATTTCAAGCTGGTAATAATAAGTATGTGGCACTCTCAATATCCCAAAGACCAAATTCAGGAAGTTAATACCTCGTTAGAAAAACGACTAAAACAGATAAACACTCAAATCAATCAACTAAGTCATTTTCTACAGCAAGAGTGTCAATTAGAAAGAGCTTCAATTTTCAAAAAAAACGAAGTGTTCCCTCCTCAGATACTTGAGCAAGTTCCCCAAATTTTAGATGAACGCTTGAAACCAATAGAAGGTCAAATAAATGAATTAATTTATCTCCTTGATCAGCAACTGAAGCCAATAAAAACTAAACATAATCAAATAAGTGAGACGCCAAAGATCCTCAGCATAACCAAGAAAAGTTTTGGTGATAGCTATAAACGAGGAATTCAAAGATCAGAAGAGGAAAAAACAGACGAATTGTCAAATAATTTATTTCTTAAAGAGGATTCACAAGGCATATTTCAGGCAATTAAAGAGCAAAATAGTAACAACTTTTTATTATTTCTTAACCAAGAAAGATTAACTCCTCATGAATTTCAAAATACTTTTGAGTTTAGCATTAAGCATATAGATCAGGTTTTTGATTATAGTGACGAATTCAATAAAAATAAGCACACTGGAGTCAAAATTATTAATCCAGCCATAGCTGTAAATAAGCAAGTTGAAGATAGCGAAGTCCTAGAACTAAAAGTTAAAGGTAAACTAGAATTTCATAATGCCCTAGAACTGAGCATCAATTGAAATAGAAATCAATATCCCAGCAGAATTGTTGAGAAACTATACATTAAGTTAGTGCCCCGTTTATACTGTTGGGATGTACTCATCCCCGTTAAAGCTATCGAAAGCGATACAAATACTCAGCTAAACTGCGAACCATACCCGAAGACTTATCAAACAAAACTTCCACCGTTCCTGTATCTCCATGCCTTGCCTTAGCTAAAATTAACTCTAAAACTCCCTGGTTTGGTGAATCAGGATCATAATATTCATCTCTGTAGGCAAAGATGATATTATCCGCCACCATTTCTAAAATTCCTGACTGAGAAAGATCCGACATCATAGGACGCTTATTCTGCCGCGACTCTACCCCTCTACTCACCTGGGAAAGAGCCAAAATCGGTACGTTTAAATCTCCAGCTAATTTATACAGACCCCTAGCAACATCTCCTAGTTCATAACTGCGATTACCACTAGTATCTGCTGCCATCATCTGAAGATAATCTACAACCACTAAACCAAGTTTGCCTTCCCTGGCCAAAACTTGACGACATTCCGAAGCAATCCCAGAAACAGTAATACCCCGATTGTCATTGATATAAAGAGGTAGCCCAGCAGCAATTTCTACAATGGAGACAATACTCTGCATTTCTTCGGTTGTGAGAGGAGATAAACCTGCTCGATGCTGCCTAATACGATCTCCCTTAATGGGTGTTAAATTAAGATGCTTGTAACGGTCGAATTGACTAATTAAACTCCAAAGTCGATATTCTAACTGCTTCTTGGTCATCTCCAGGGAAAAGATCGCGATGGGTAATTCGTGGAGAAAAATCATTTGTAGGGCGAGAAAAACCGAAATGGCTGTTTTACCCATTGAAGGTCTACCAGCTACGATATTCAGCGTTCCTGGTTCAAACCCCACCATCAATTTATCTAGGTCATAAAGTCCCGTGGGATAGATCGGATTATCATCGTCAAGCTGATGAAAAGCCGCATTGGCGATCTCGCTATTATGTTCTGTATTCGACCTCATTTTTTGATGGGAAACCTGAAAAACTTCTTGTTCCGACTGATTTAAAACATTATCTAGTTCGATGCTTGTATCATAGCCAAGATCGACGATTTTATGTCCTGCGATAATAGTTTGACGACGTAAATATTTATCCATCACTAGTAGGGCATAGCGATCTATATTGGTTGCCGAAACAGTGCGATTTAATAGTTGACTTAATTTGGTGGTTCCGCCGACTTTTTCTAACAAATCATGATCTGCCAGATAGGTACTCACCGACATTAAATCTGTGGGTTGTGCCTGATTATGAAGAGTCAGAGCGACATGATAAATTTGCTGATGGGTGGCCAGAGAAAAAGCTTCTGCAACTAAAATATCGACCACTCGCACCATTGCACTTGGGTCGAGTAAAATGCCCCCTAAAATGGCCTCTTCTGCTTCGATATTGACTGGAGGTAATGGTTCATTCATGATTCACCTCCAAGATCTTGATTCTGGCTATTCTCTAACCTTTGCCTCAGATCCAAGGTAAATAAGATATCTCGTGCTTGATGCTTATTTATTTTGCGGTTTTGAGATTGATCTGGTTGGGGCGGCGGAGAAGATAGGGAAGTATTTTTAGTACATCCTTGGGGGTTATTGAGAATTTGGTCAATTTCGCTCCGCCAAGGATCTGGAGTTTCAGGAGTAGGGGGTAAGGAGTTTTCTGGTCGCTCGGAAGTTGCTTGGTTATGATTCGAGCTATTTTGCTCTGTTACTTGTTCTGTTGGAGATTTTTCGAGTCGATTTGATTTTTCACGAGCTTTTTCTGCTGCTAACTTTTGCTGTTTAAGATGCTCCTGCCATCTGGCGATCGCCGATTTTTTTTCAGCGGCGCTAATTTCCTCTACTTTACTTATTTGCTTTCTACTTGAGTGTTTTCGATAATTTTGGAAATATACCTCCCATCTATTTTGTTGTGCCTTAGTCTTACTTGCTAACCAAGCTTCTAAATCGTTAATCGGTTTCTCTAGGTTTTTTATTTCTTGTTTTACAAATTCAAAAAAATTGTCGCGCGTTTCTTCTGAGAGAGATCTGATAAAGTCTGAATATTTCTGGAGAGTCTGAGGCGTTTTATAAGCTTTACGTGGCAAGGGTTTTGGGCTTCGATTGTCCGAAATCTCGAACTCGGACTCCGAAATCTCGAACTCAGACTCCGAAATCTCGAACTCAGACTCCGAAATCTCGAACTCAGACTCCGAAATCTCGAACTCAGACTCCGAAATCTCGAACTCAATAGTCTTTGCTTGTTGAGAATACTCCGAAATCTCGGACTCAATAACCTCTGCTTGTTGAGAATGAGTCGAATTTTTGGATTTTTCTGAGGAAGTTTGTAAGTTGACAACTTTGGTAGGACCATCTTTGAAGTCAAATAGTCCGAGTTTTTGAAATTTAGCTTTAGTAGCAAAATAGGTTGTTTTTTTAATGCTACATTTGAGCATTAATTCGGCTGGGGAAAATTTGGCACCGCGATCTCCAAAGGGGTCGAGACTGACTAGATAGCACCAGACTCGCCACTCGGCAGCAGTTAGTTTAATTTCCAGTAACCGATCTCTAACATCGGGAGTAAGCATAAAGAAAGTAGTATTTTGAATAGGTTGATTTTTCATTATTTAATCTCCTCAGCAGTAACGTTTACATCGAAAGTCAGACAGGTAGCTTTAATATCTCGATCTAATAGATGTTTCTGCTGGTGGGGTTCTGGATGAAAGGCTGAATAGATTAATATCTGACCGAGTGCGGCTTTCCAGTCAGTAATATGTTTAACAGCGCTCGCCTGATAACATGTAGCTTTATAGGCTAATTTTGCTAATTTTTTACTAAATTTTCCTAGAGTCTTATTACTCTGTTGAGTTTGTGGCATAATATTGGGCATGGGGGTGTCCCATGAAAAATTCAACACAAAACTTGCCGCCTATCTATATACAAGAAGGCAGTAAGTATAAAACGTTAGAAGGCAGTTGTTAACTTTGGTCGGTTAGGTCAACTGCTTTCTGCATTTTGATCCAGATTTTTTTTACCTAGATAATCGAATTGTAAGGCAATTACGGTCTTGATGCTGTATTTATCAGCAATATTTTTTATAATTTGTTGTAACTTGTTATAGTTCATAGGAAGCCTTAATTTTGGGGTCAGCTTCGCTAACAGTTACTCTGGTAAATTCAGTCTTTTTTATGCAAAATACCTAATTCTGTAACTTTTTTATTAATTGGTTAAACTAACAAGTAAGCTCAACAAATACCCCTCAAAATTCAATCTCTTGCCATTTTTTAGCTTCGGTAAAGCGACTGAGATGTTTAACGTTAGTCGTGGCAATAACGACATATCTACCTGGATATTTCTCAGCTAGCAGTTGATATTGAGCGCAAATAATAACATCAGCATCGAGACTTAGATCGTCGGCGGTGGGTAATCCTTTATTTCTCGCTTCTGCCCATAACTCGGCTGCTAATTCTAGGGTAGAATCGTCAACGGGGAGAAAATCTATTAGAGTTTTTAGTTGGTTTAAATTATCAAGTTCTGGGACTTTCTTTCTTCTAATTAATTCTCGTTTTACTTCATAGTTGCAAATAGCTGAGGTGACTACTAAGGCACTTCTTGATAGTAAGTAATAAAACCAATCTTGACAATCAGTTACTTCTTTAACTTTACTAGTACTGATTAGGGTAAAAAGAACTCCTGAATCGATAAGAACTATCACTATAATTTTAATATTTTAGATATTTTTAACTAAGATACTTGTTTGATAGAAGGGTTTCTGGTGAGAGATTCTTGGATATCTTGATATTCCTGTATTTCTTCTTCTGTAGCAGTTTGACCGTTATTTTGTTTTCTCCATTGCTCGATCAATTTCATTAATGGTTTATTTTTCCGTAATTGTGCTTCTTTATCCCATTGTTCTCCAACAGAATCTTGATTTGTTCTCGATTCTAATTCAAGTTTTTGACTAATAAATTCGGCATCTCTGGAGTCAATCTCAATTGTTTGACTTAACCCATCTAAACTTAATTTATAGTTATTTTCTGTTGTGTCCTCGTCAGGTAATAGGGCAACAAAGTGAGATAAATCTATTAGCTTGCCACTGGGTAATTTAATCGTTGAATTCATATTTTACTTCTCCTTACTAGTTACTTATTAGTTTAACGTTTAGAAACGGATACAGTCTCAACAGCTTGATTACTCGGAAGCTGCACTTTACAGTACCTAGCATCATATTCCCCGCAGGCGATTCGATAGTATCAGATCTTCGTGTCCCGCAGCGAGCGCGTGTTAAAGCAAATTGAGATTCACATTTAAGACGCGTTCAATTAGAACAGTGTCGAAATGTGAAAGCCGCCAGGCGGTCTCAATTTGCTACCCTACTAGTCAACTCATTATTACATTTCTAATTGTCGTTGTTGTTTAGATGTTTTCTTAGACAAGTAATTTTTCTTTCTGGCTTCTAATTCCATCTGTCTTTGAATATCATGCTGCCAAGTTTGTTGCCAACTACTGATATCTTTTTCGACAACTAAGTTAGGGATATTATCAGGAAATAGCTGTTTATCATTACGACTAACAACTATACTCTCAAACTGAGTTAAATCTAGTTCATTTAATTGTTCAGGTTGATCAAGACTTACATAGAAACAGGGAGAATCATTTTCCTTGATTGAGCGATCTACCAAATAAGCAGATACAGCTTCTACAGGAGAAAAAGTTACAATCATTTTCTTAATCTGTTTTTCATCCTCCTGTGTTGTAAACCAAAACTGAGCATCTTTACTATTCAAGAAATTCCGTTTATGCCAAATAGGTTGTCCTGAACTATCAGCACTTAGTAAGTTAATCTCTTTGAAAACATTAGAAAAATCTTGAGAAATACCATAGTTATCAAGTAGTTTTTGCTGTACCTTCTGCCACTGTTTAGGATCTACTTTTTCTTGATTTGACTCTTTTTTATTTAATACTTTTAGTTTTTCTGGCAGCCAATAATTAAGGTCTAAGTTATTCTCTTGTGAGCTTTGGTTAATCTGTGACCAAGTTAGCAATTGTTCATTTTTTATGGTTACTGTTTTTCCTTGATAGGCAGCTTCTAATGCTGGGGTATCTCTAGTTTGGTTAAAGTCGATGCCTCGCTGAGTAATTAATTTGGGAAAACTACCGTTATGAATTTTGCTACCTCTGACTTTAAGATCTTCTAGGCCATAGCTGATGCGTTTTCGACCTTTATCTGTAATATAGGGTCGAACATCAATTCCTAATTGCTGTAATCTGCCAATAAATACGGTCATGGTGGGCTGATCTGAACTAGCAGCATTAATTGCGGTTTGAAGTTTAGCCATGACGGGGATTTCTGGTGGGGCATCTTGTTTTTTTTGGTTATATTCTTTGGTTTCTCTTTGATAACGTCTTAATTGATTTGTACTCGGTCGGTGACGATTACATTGATTACTAGAGATTACTTTTGTTAAACCATGTTCTTGTTCTAATCCTCGAAGAATCTTTTCTAAGCGTGTTTTATCGAAACTATCTTTGATTCTTTCACCGTCAAGATTGATGCTATTAATAACGATGTGAATATGATCATGCTTATGTTGCCAATCATGTCCTGGGTCATTTCTGCCATGAGCAATTACTAGCCACTGGTTGTTGTCGTAGCCTAATTCATTGACTATTTTTTGAGATATTTCTACTTTGGTTTCGCAGCTTACTTGGCCATCTTCAGGGGCAAAACTAATACTTAGATGTTTGACTGGTTTTTTAGTGGTTAGTCTTGTTTGGGCAATCCAATTAAATTGATTGGCGAGTCTTTTAATATTGGGTTCGAGTAAGACGAAATCGCCACCAAGAATTTGCGCCTCTTTCTCTTTTTTTAGTAGGTAGTTGAACAAGTTTTTAAAGTTACTGCCCGTGGTGATTTTACCTATCAATTTGCTGTTGCTCCTTCTAGTTTGGTGAGGATTTTCTCTAGTAGGGTTTGAATATTTTCTAGGGTTTTTCGGTCATCGAATTCTAGTTCTGGGTCAAGACCCGAGGCGGAAATCGTGTTTTGGAGACGGGTTAATTGATTGAGATTATTGCCTTGGCGACAAAGTTCTACATAAAGAGATTTATTAATTTCTGGGGTAATTTGTTTGGTTCTAAGTCCTAATCCCGCAGCAATCAGAAATTCACTCAGACTCATTTGAATTTCTTGAGCTTTGAGTTGGAGTAGTTCTTTGTTGGTGGTTGTCGTTCTAATATGTATCCTGGCGTCTTTGAATTCTTTTTTGCCGTCGGATTGCTCTTGGAGTTTTTTCATCAATCAATAAGTTCAAGTTTAATCAATCAAAGATCAAAGCTTTTCACAGGTAAATTTTTTGGGGGTTTTAGGGGTACTCCCCTAACAAGCAGGAGCCGTGACCTTGGGAGCATTACGAGAGGTTTCTAACTGTACGCCGTAGGCACTGCTTGCTTACAAGCGTAACACATGTATTTTAATCAATTAATCAATCAATCAATCAATTTCTTCTCTATCAATAGGAGGATTTGCGGGGTTTCTCCTCGGCAAGTTACGGCTTTCTTCGGCAGGTTTCGCGTCTTTCGGCTCTAAAAAAATGATAATTCATCTCATCCAAATTGATGATGGTCGATTTTTTTGGGCTGTGATAGCTTGGTTGTAGTCGTAAAAACTACAGTGGGAGTCAATTTACGGCGACTATCGCTATTCTTCTGCTTCATGATTACTTTATCTTATTGTGTTGTTTTTGTAATGTTGTTTAGTTTGTTTGAGCTGTGTTTTTTTGGCCACTAATGGGGCTAAATGTTTTTGAATTTTTTTTTTGCAATATTTTTATTTTTATTGATGTCGGAGTTGTGTTTTAAAAATGGCTAAGGAAAAAAGATTAACGATCTCTGAGGGGCTGGAAGTTCGGGGTACGGCTAATAGTGATTTGGGGCTGGTCATTAGTTATTTGCAAAGAAGCTCGATGAATAAGTTGTCGGCGGCGCGAGCTTCTTTAGTTTCTCGGTTTTTGCCTTTTGCTTTAGATCCGAATGATCCTGATTATCG
>JBCCYD010000270.1:0-8239 GCA_039190385.1 Cyanobacteria bacterium P01_F01_bin.143
ATTTTTTCTAGTTAGTTCAGTTTTAGTTCCCTCATTAGAATAGAAAGAAGTAAACAAGAATTGTCAGATATTGCTTTAGAAAATGCCAAGCTCTATGAGCAAATAGAAAAATATGCTCATACTCTTGAAGACAAAGTCACAGAAAGAACTCAAGAACTAGAAATTAAAAATCAGCAGCTCGAACAAGAGATTAAAGAGCGGAAAATAATTGAAAAGACTCTCCAACAAGTTAATCAAAAATTAGAACGTTTAGTTAATATTGATGGTTTAACCGGAGTCTCTAATCGTCGTCATTTTGATGATTATTTAGATCGAGAATGGCGACGATTACAACGAGAGCACAAACCTCTTTCCTTGATCCTTTGCGATGTTGATCATTTTAAACTTTACAATGATTTCTATGGTCATCTTCAAGGAGATGATTGTTTATGCCAAGTTGCCCAAGCCATTGCTCAGGCTCTGAGTCGTCCCGCAGATTTAGTTGCTCGCTACGGTGGGGAGGAATTTGCAGTCATTCTGCCTAATACTGATATTGCCGGGACTCATGAAGTTGCCAATAAAATTCAACAGGCAATTCGAGATTTAAAACTACCCCATAATTCTTCTAAAACGAGCCAGTTTGTCACGATCAGTATCGGAATTAGTTCCCAAATACCTGAGCAAGGGCAAAGCTTAGAAGATTTAATTAGAACTACAGATCAGGCATTGTACACAGCAAAAGATCAGGGACGCGATCGCATAATGAGTGCTAATGGCTAATGGCTAATTGCTAATTGCTAATGGTTATCGGAGTTGTATATGAACAAGATTTCACAATTAGATATGCCGCTAAAATTCCTCTTAATTTAGTTTGACAATCAAAAAGGGACGGTAATTAAACCGCCCCGAAATATAGTAATAAACTTAATTTTTAACGAATATATTCTTTAAGAATACTATTGCGGTTAGGATGGCGTAATTTTCTTAAAGCCTTAGCTTCTATTTGACGAATTCTTTCGCGGGTCACATTGAAGATTTGACCAATCTCTTCTAGAGTTTTCATTCGTCCATCATCCAAGCCATAACGAAGACGTAAAACATCTCTTTCTCTGGGACTAAGAGTATCTAAAACATTTTCTAAATCTTCGCGCAATAAACTTTTTGATACTTGATCCTCTGGAGTTTCCCCATCAGCTTCAATAAAGTCGCCTAAACGAGAATCTTCCTCTTTACCAATAGGAGTTTCTAGGGATATGGGTAACTGAGCAGATTTGGCAATAAAACGCAATTTCTCAATTGTCATTTCCATGCGTTCGGCAATTTCTTCCTCAGTTGGTTTGCGCCCCATTTCTTGGGAAAGAATTTTAGTAGTTTTCTTAATACGAGAAATAGTTTCATAAAGGTGAACAGGAAGACGGATTGTCCGAGATTGATCCGCGATCGCTCTGGTAATAGCCTGTCTGATCCACCAAGTAGCATAAGTAGAAAATTTATAACCTTTTTCATGGTCGAATTTCTCAGCGGCGCGAATTAGCCCCAAAGAGCCTTCCTGAATTAAATCTTGGAAGGATAAACCACGATTCATATATTTCTTAGCAATAGATACCACCAAACGCAGGTTTGATTGCACCATTTTATCCTTAGCACGGCGGCCCAAAAATAAACGACGTCGGAAAGGGCGTAATTCCATATCTACTTCTTTGGCCCATTCTGCGTCGCTAATTTCTCTATCTAGCTCCTCTTCAATCCGTTCTCTAATTCTCTCTAATTCCAGGAGATCGGCAATTTTCCTTGCTAATTCAATTTCTTCTTCGGCTCGTAGCAACCTAATGCGCCCAATTTCTTGAAGATAAATCCGAATCGAATCTTCGGTATAAGGTTTTTTGCGACCTCTTTCCGCTGTACGACGGGGCGTTGAGGCCAATTTACTAGCTAGTTTAGCTATTTTGGCGCTGGATTCTTTGGTATTACTGTTTAAATCACCGTTGAGACCCTTGGGTTCCTCTCCTACCACTAATTCCCAATCACTTGTTGGTTTTACGATAGTTGCTACTACATCATTAGCTTCGGTCATGCTGTTTTCCTCTTGCTCCTTCAAAAATTAAAAAAAAATCACAATAAGACAATCGATTTTTGTTTTATCGTTTACATGAATACTAGATTCATACCTCTTTTTACTAGTTATAGACTAAAGTATTTTGCCTAGTTGAAACTATAGCAATTTAATAGTCAGTGTTATTAACTAGATTTCGATAATTTCCCCGATTTTAGCCTTAATTACTGGGAATTTGGTAAAGATTTCTAGGGAATTATGATACTCAATTGTAAAATTATTTACGAAATCTTTATCATGCAATTTTTAATGCCCCTATCGCATTGTAAGCAATATAACCAAAAATGACATCAGGTATTTTTTTTTACAATTTGCTATAGATAATATTACGATATCAAATTTGACTCAAATAAGTTTAATATGATTACTAAGATTACAAAAGCAATAGTGTTATTGGCGGTCATACTTCCTCGCTGCAAATACGCTGAAACCTTTCCCTAACAAGGAAGTAGCAGCAATACAGAAACCCTTGTTGTGCTCTTAAATGGCAAATATTTTGTGTGTCAAGGTTTTCTGGCTAAAGATGGTTGGAAAATTGAGTTTGATCGTCTTGAAGTCTCTGTTTCAGAGGTTATTGCTTATAATACGAATTCTGCAACTAAATCGGATTTGTCAAATTATCCTAAATCTCAACCGCAAGTTTTGATTTTGGAGCAAGCTACGACTATTGATTTAGCAGTAGGCGATGACAATGCAAGAGCGATCATGGTAAGCAAGCAAAAAGTTGCAGGAAGATTTTGTAATACTCCCTCTTGGAAAATGCAACCAAAAGAATCTGCCTTGCTGCCAAAATAAGCTTTTTATTATAAAAGAAAAGGCTAGTAAATTACAAAGAAATGTAAACTTTATTTTGGGATTTCGCGTTCGGCTCCAGTACTATTGCTGAGAATTCATTTGTAATACACCAAAAGTGTTTTAATCAAAAGCTAATGGAGAGTAGGACATAACTTTTCACATTCATTACTTAATTTATATAGTTATTTTTTTATTAGTTGAGCAAATCTAGAAAAATTCAGGAAAAACTTTGTGGTTGTGGATTGAAGCTCTAAGATCTTTTTAGAATCGCATTGTAAGTGACATCAATGTTGTCACATCAAATATTTTTTTTGCGCTGCAATGCGTGTCAACTCACCACATTAAGACAAAGTACGAGCAAGATGAAAAGAATTGTCAATTTCTCAACTACAGCAGCATTGTTAGCATTAACGCTAGTTAGTTGTAGTAAATCTAATGAAAAGGTTATTCAACAGGAAAATATAGACAATAAGGGCAATGTTCTTTTAGTTGCAAATGGAGAAGACTTTGTCCGTCAAGGTTTTTTAGCCAAAGATGGTTGGCAAATCGAGTTTGATCGTCTTGATGTCTCTGTTTCTGAAGTCATTGCTTATCAGGTTGATTCCGATCTTCAAGCTAATTTAGCAACTAATCTGCAATCGCAATCACAAGTCACTATTTTGGATAAAACTCAAACTATTGATCTAGCAGCGGGGGATAGCAATGCTGCACCTATTACAGTCAATACAAAAGAAGTACCAACGGGATTGTATAACGCTCTATCCTGGGAAATGAAACCAACAAAAGACGGTTTATTGCCAGATCAGACGATTATTTTACAGGGTAAAGCGGTTAAAGATCAAAGAACTGTCAATTTTTTAATCGGATTTAATTTACCCCTTACCTATTATTGTGGAGAATTTGTCGGAGATGAAAGAAAAGGTATAGTGCAGCCCAGAAAGGATGCCGAATTAGAAATGACATTTCACTTCGATCATATATTTGGCGATGGAGAATCAAGCCCGGACGACAGCATAAATCAAATAGCTTTAGGTTTTCAACCTCTGGCAGATTTGGCCCCCGATGGCAATCTCAAATTAGATTGGCAAGGTCTGCAAGAAAACTTAGCCGCTGATGATTATCAACTGCTCAAAGATGCGATCGTAGGATTAGGTCATGTGGGAGAAGGGCATTGTTCAGTGAACAGTTATCAGTGAACAGTCATCAGTTATTTCAGCTATCAGCGAACATTAGGGGCGAATGGCCATTCGCCCCTACAAAAGTTATTGGTGGAAATTCTGGAGAAATTTGGGAGAAACTGGGTTATTGAAGATTAGCACTTTAAAATTCTTCTAGAATCTGTGATTGGTTACGACAATATGAAACGGTTGGGTTTTTTAGTATTTTTACTTCTCAATAATGCTTTCCTGGAGCCAGGCTGCGCTCATGGTGTAAAAATTAAGTATCAGCAAACTTCTGCGATCGCAATTCAAGCTAGTTTTGATGATGGCACTCCCATGAAGAATGCACAAGCTGTTGTCTATTCTCCTCAAGATCCCACTTCTCCTTGGTTAACGGTCGTGACTGATGAGAAGGGCCAATTTACTTTTGTCCCAGATTCTAGTTTATCGGGCAATTGGGACGTCAAAATCCGTCAATCTGGTCATGGAAAAATTGTGAGTATTCCTGTCGTGGAAGGGCAAATTGTGGCGAGTTTAGCAGAAGGTCTCCCTACTTCGGAAACCAGAGTTGTCTCCGAGGGCAATCAAGATTTTTCTCCCTGGCAAAAGTTGCTGATGACTATGACCAGTGTTTGGGGTTTTATCGGCACGGCTTGCTTTTTTTCACGCAATCAAAATTTAACTAAGAACAATTAACTTTTAAATAATCAATGCATATTCCTGATGGCTTTATTCCTCCTAGTATCTGCATCACTGGTTATGCTCTAGCTGGGGGCTTAACTTGGTATTCTCTCAAGAAAATTCAACAAGATCCCAATCCCCAGGCCAATATTCCCAAGGCTTCTTTGTTGACTGCTGCCTTTTTTGTGGTTTCTTCAATTCATATTCCTTTGCCGCCAACGAGTATTCATTTGATACTTAATGGTTTGATGGGGACGCTTTTGGGTTACTACGCTTTTTTGGCAATTCCCATTGGCTTATTTTTTCAAGCTGTCATTTTTAGTCATGGCGGCATGTCTACTTTAGGGGTTAATACGATTATTATGGGGGTCCCCGCGATCGCAGCTTATCATCTGTTTCGATTTCGCAAACATATTGCTCTGCCAGAAAAAATTAGAAATAAAATCTTCGCTTTCTTGAGTGGTATTGTGGCTTTGATGTTATCGGCAACTATTTTTTCGGCGATCGCGATTATGACCATCACTCCCGAGCTGGATGCGACTCTCGAACAAAGAGCGATTTTCATCTCTTTGATGAGTTACGGAATTCAAGGATTGATTGAAGGCAGTTTTACCTTTATGCTAATCTCCTTTCTAGAACAAGTTAAGCCTGAATTACTGAAAATATAGTTTTCTAAATATTTTTTCAGATTGTTAATAATTGTAAACTAATGAAGTTAACCTTAGATCGTTATGCTCATCTAGAATCGCCAATGCATCGTTGGCAGCAAAAGTATAAACTTATTGGCTTACTAGGATTAATCTTTGCTTTTTCCTTTATTAGTAGCCTGATATTGTTACCTATAATTATTAGCATCACGATAATTATTTTTGCTACCTCTCGGTTGCCGCTTTCCTATTTAATTTCTCGTTTACGCTATCCTGGTTACTTTATCTTAGCAGTAGTTTTTTTATTACCTTTTGTTGCGGGTGATACAATAATTTGGCAATGGGGGTGGCTAAACTTGAGATGGGAAGGATGTCAGGAAACTTTATTGATTGTGGTACGATTTTTTTGTATCCTTACTGTTAGTTTAGTTTTATTTGGAACGGCAACGGTTCTCAATAGCATTAAAGGTTTGCGAGGCTTAGGACTACCTCAAGTGATTTTGGACATGACTCTTTTGACTTATCGCTATTTGGAAGAGTTGGGAGAAATGTTAAAAACTATGCAAAGGGCGATGAGACTGAGAGGATTTAATCCTCATCGGTTTAATTATCGTCAGATAGAAATTTTGACTCGCTTGATTGGTAGTCTAATTGTTAGAAGTTACGAAAGATCGACAAGAATTTATCAAGCAATGATCTTGAGGGGTTATGGTTATAAAGTACCAGGGAAAACTTCGGTTTATAAAAGACAGAAAAATACCCAACAGAGTTATGATATTTGGTTGACCATAATTGCCTTATCAGCAGCAGTTATATTATTGATTTTGGAATTTTTCTTGGTAATGTGAATGATTAAAGATTGGAAGGTGCGATCAGTAACTTTTCAATTTTTAATTAATAAAAGGAAGCAATTAATGAAAGAACTAACAAACAAGACAAGCTTATTTAAATTAAAGACCCTAGCAATATCTATCGAAAATTTATGCTTCAAATATGATCAAGAATGTTCTACTCTAACTGATATTAACCTGCAAATTTTAGCAGGAGAAAAAATTGGGCTTATTGGAGCTAATGGAGCAGGAAAAACAACTTTATTTCTGACAATTTGTGGTTTGCTTAAATCTAGTTATGGCACAGTAAAATTATTTAATAAATTGGTAAATTCGGGAGAGTTTTACCCTGAAATTGGTTTGGTATTTCAAAATCCTGATGATCAGTTGTTTTGTCCAAAGGTAAAAGATGATATTGCTTTTGGCCCTGAAAATATGGGGCTATCGCCAAAAGAGGTAGCCGAACGGGTTGAGATGGCGCTGTCGCTGACGGGAGTATCTCATTTAAAAGAGAGGGTTCCTCATCACCTCTCGGGTGGGGAAAAATGTATGGTCGCGATCGCGTCGGTATTGGCTATGCAACCGCAAATCATGCTTTATGATGAGCCCAGTGCCAATTTAGACCTCAAGGCGAGACGTCGTTTAATCAGATTTTTGCAAGCTTCTCCCGAGACAATTATGTTGTCGGCTCATGATTTAGAATTAGTCCTCGAAGTCTGCGATCGCGTTATTTTGCTTAATCAGGGGCGAGTCATGGCTGATGGTATTCCCCGAGAAATCATGAGCGATCGCATTCTCATGGAAAGTAATAATCTTGAAGTACCTCACTCCTTGACTCACAAGCATTAGAATTGAATCAAATTCAAGATAAGGTATCGATAGATGTCAGCAACAGAGCGAGAATTTAGTTGTAAAACCAAAGGCCCAGATTTCCTAATCATTGGAGTCAAAAAATCCGCTACTTCGGCAATCTATAAATATCTCAATGAACATCCCCAAGTTCTTCCTTGTGTGCGAAAAGAAATGCATTTTTTCTCTCTGCATTATGATAAGGGCATAGAATGGTATTTATCTCATTTTTATCCTATTAGAGAGAATACTCGTAATGGGAAAATTTATTTGACAGGAGAAGCTAGTCCTGGATATTTGGGCAATGAGAAAGCAGCAGAGAGAATATTACAATATTTCCCCCAGGTAAAGTTAATTGTATCTTTGAGAAATCCTATAGATAGGGCTGTTTCAGATTATTATCATCGATTGCAAACGGCCAAGAATGAGACTTGTTCTTTGGAAGAGGCTTTAGATATTCATGATTTGACTCACTCGGGAAAATATTTAAACCGAGGCAAATATATTAATGGGATTCAATCATGGATGAAATTTTTTCCTGATAGAAAACAATGGTTAATTATTAGATATGAAGATTTGATCTCTGAGCCAATAGAAGTCAGAAAAAAACTTTTCTCTTTTTTAGAAATTCCTGATAAAAAACATATTGATTTTACTCAGAAAGTTTATTCAAATAAACAGGGATATCCTAGTATTTCAGAAGAGAAACGAAAGCAACTTAATGATTTTTTCAGGAAAAGTAATCAACAATTAGAAAGTTTTTTGGGTATGGAGTTTAATTGGGATTAAGCATTGAACATTAAACATTGACCATTGACCATTAAATATTGAACATTAAGCATTGACTATTAGAATTTTTGTTGAAATGATTGATTAGAATATTGTCCACAAATAGACACAGATAAACACAGATAAAATACACGACTTGGCAATTTTTATCTTTGAATAACGAGAAATTGTCATTCTAATCGCGATCGCGACTTTCACAAAGCCTATTCTTTCCTCAGTGGTCACGGAATTTTGCTAAGTCGTGAAAATAAACATAAATAAACAAAGTACAGCTCTTCAAATCGAAAATTATGAAGCCAATGAAATAATAGACCCATAACTAAACCTTTCCGACTCACGTGTTAAACAGTTGTCGGGGGTCTGGGGAGGACATCGTCCCCAGCGGGGGGTTTGGGG
>JBCCYD010000271.1:0-8219 GCA_039190385.1 Cyanobacteria bacterium P01_F01_bin.143
CGACAGACCTTCGGGCGGCAGGCGCAATGCGAACTTGTAATCCGGGTTCACAACGCGCTGCGCAAATACGACATCCGTGATCAAGGCTGCAAAGTCGAACCGCCCCGGCGTGGGTTTTGGCATCCGGGCAAAGTCTGAGAATTCCTGAACCATGCGGCCAATGTCTGAAACCTGGCGCAGGATCGTATTGATGCAGCGCTCAAACACGCCGTCTTTATCGTCGATCTGATCGCCATAGCGGCGGCGGATGCGCTCTGTGGAGAGTTGAATTGGCGTCAATGGATTACGGATTTCGTGCGCAATTCGACGCGCCACGTCCCGCCAGGCCAATTGCCGCTGCGCTGATATCAGACGTGTCGCATCGTCGAGCGTGACGATGAAACCGCCCACCGTATCTGTTGTGACTTTCACACGAACATGGCGCAGGCCATCCGTCGTCATGAGATTGATAAATGAGTCTTCCTGGCTACGTAGCGAATGGGCTTCGGTGACACATTGCCAGATTTCAGGGCTGATATCGGCCAGCACGCATCCCTCGAGCTGGCCCATATGCATCAGGTTTTCGGCCGATCGATTGGCAATTGTGACGATCCCAGCCGCATCGACACGGATCACGCCCGCGCTCAATTCGACCAATAGGGTTTCGAGAAAACGACGGCGCTCTTCTGCTTCTTCCCGGGCCGAGACCAAATCATCACGGCGCTCATCAAGCTGCCGCGTCATCAGGACCGTACAAATTTTCAACCGACTCGATTTACCCGCAGCGGTACTTAATCCCCAGATAGAAAATGTGAATCTTTTTTCGGTGAGAACCAACATTGATGATTCGGGTCTTGCTTTTACGATTAATCAAGGAGCAACTTTTGCTACTATTACTCTTGCTGTTTTTGATAATCCTGAACCAGATACTTTTCTTCCCGAAACCTTTGATGGCAGGGTAGACGCCACATTTTCTTTATTAACTGAAGCGGAAATTGATGCAGGAGATGTCGATGCCATTACAGTTCGTGGCGTTACCGTTAGCGATGTCACTATTGATCCTGAAGCAAGAGATAGTATCGTTATTTTTGTGGATGATGAGAGTCAATTGTCAGACTTAACCATTGATCCTCTATCAGTGACTACTGTTGGTATTACTCTAGATCAATCCGACATGGTTGAGGGAGGAACAGAGTTTTTAACTGCCGATATAGAAGGGAAAATTCCTACAGAAGGATCGACAGTTCTGATTATGGTATTGATGTTGTTATTGCATTTTTATATTTTAGGCTCAAAACACTTGAAACAAAGCAATCTCTCAAGGTGTTTAAAATATTTTCGTTAATAGCAGTTGAGAACAAGTTTTAGATACAGCGATCGCTTTTCTCAGTTTCACAATAATTTTTTCCAATTATCCAATTAATAGTTATCGAAGCCAAAAGGAGCTTTAGGTCATGGTACAAGCAAGTTTATCAACTTCTACTAGTTTTGATGGCGATTTAAACGCATTAGTAGAAGACCAAGGAACAGAAGTAACATTTCGTGTTGATCTAGATGAAGCAGCGCCTTCTGGGGGCACTAGAGTTTATATCGATAGTGAAACCGTACAAATTTTCAATCGACTCGATTTACCCGCAGCGGTAAGTAATCCCCAGATAGAAAATGTTAATCTTTTGTCTGTAAGGACTAATATTGATGATTCGGGTCTTGCTTTTACGATTAACCAAGGAGCAACTTTTGCTACCATTACTCTGGCCATTTTTGATAATCTTGAACCAGATACTTTTCTTCCCGAAACCTTTGATGGCAGGGTAGATGCCACCTTTTCTTTATTAACAGAAGCAGAAATTGATCCAGTAGATCTCGATGTCATTACAGTTAATGGCGTTAGCGTTAGCGATGTCACTATTGATCCTGAAGCAAGAGATAGCGTAGTTATTTTTGTGGATGATGAGAGTCAATTGCCAGATTCAACTATTGATCCTCCATCGGATGCTTTACAAGTTAGTTTATTTACAGGACCCGATTACCTAATTGAAGACGAGGGAACAGTCTCTGCTCATGCTTTTCTGGTGACTAATGGAGTAATCCCCGAAGGTGGTTTAGTGGTATCGGTTAATGCCCCAAACCTAAGCGAATTTGATTTAACAGGGGTTTCCGTAGAAGGGGGCGAAATTATCGCGGTGCGCGATGGTGATTTTGATCTATTGATGACGGAATACACAACTTTAGTTAATCTGCCGATTGCTGATGATGGTGAAACTGAAACTGGGGAAACTGGGAGTTTTAGCTTAGCTGCGGGAGACGGCTACGAAATTGTTACCGACTACAGTGGTGGCAGCTTTAACCTAGTGGATACGCGATCAGACATTCCGTCAGGAGAAGTTGATAGCATCAACAATATTATTCCCTTGGCAACCGAGACCAATATTAGTCCTGAGAACCCAAACTTCTCTGGGGAGTCTTCTATCTACTTCGATATCGGCAACCGTTATCTTAACGAAGATGGCACCTACACCTACATCGACTATAGCGAAGATGTTGATATTTATCGAGTGGAGCTGAGTGCTGGAGATACTATCGCGATCGAAACCTTTGAAGTACCCGGCAACCCTAATCCCTTTGGCTTTGGTCTCGATCCAAACTTAATGATCTTTGATGCTGAGGGAAATCGAGCGCGGGATTTTGCCACTGTTTCGGTTGCTGATGCCCCCGACAAACTATTTGGTGGCAACGACCCGTCTGATCCTAACTCAACAGATAGTTATAACGAGTTTACTGCACCCCAAGACGGTGTTTACTACGTTGCACTAAGCCCTAATGGGAATCTCTCTGATTTTGAGTTTCAACAAGAATCCAACCAGCCAATATTCAATGCACTTGTGCCAGGTTTAGGTAATGGAGATCGTCCAATCTCTGGCAACTATCGGATTGCAATTGACTTAATCACAGAAGATAACCCCCGTAATGTAGGTACCCCTACTCCCCCGGTCAGCAATCCAGGCGTGACGAATCCGCCTACTTTTTCTTTGTCTGCTACTCCCCTGACAACCGATGGGGAAGGGAATGTTACCCCTGCTGTGGTTGAATCTGTAGAAGTAGATGGGGTGTCTGATGTTACCTTTACAATTCAGGCTGAAGGGGAGGTTCCAGAAGGCGGTCTTGAGTTTGTTCTCAACAGTGATGTCAACCTATTTGATTATCTTTCTTTCTTGGCTCAAGAGGGTCTTCCTAGTACAATAGGCGGACAGTTTTTAGGAGCTTTCTATAACGAAGAGGGTATTCCCACTGGTTTCCAACTGCGCATCGACGAACCAATAATGACCCTTAATTACCAATCTGCTAACAACAGGTTATTTCCAGGTTTCCTTGGCAATGTGATTGAAGCACTTGAGCCTTTAGAAACCGATGGACCGGAAGATGTTACTTTCTTCATCCAACCTGGGGAAGGTTATGAGGTAGCTCCCGATGCGGGCACAGTGGAAGTAACCTATTATGATTCTCTAGAAGATGTGCCAGATCTGTCTGGGGGAGGCGAGACAGGGCCAGAAGTGGGGGTCACTATTAGCGAAACGCAGCTGATTGAGACTGAAGGAACGGAAACAACCCTTACCTTTAATCTCTCAGAGGCACCACCACCAGAAGGAGTAACCGTCTTTTTCGATAGTGACCAAGACCCTATAGTTGGTAGCGCCCTGAGTCAATTTGCAGTGCTAGAAGCTGAAGTAAACGGCGGGGACTTCCCGATTTCTAATGGCGATCGCTCGGGTTTCTTCTTTACTATTACTGAACAGACTGCCAGTATTACCCTACCAGTTTTCGATGAGTTGAGCGTTGAGGGAATTAATCCTTTTGCGGTACAAGAGGGGCTACTGGAGCTTAATTTTGCCTTGCAACCCCAGCCTGGTTATACCATCGATAGTGATGCCAGTGAAATTAGTGTCACCATTGCTGATAATCCAGGGTCACAGATTCAAGTCACATTGACTAATTTAGATGAATCTGGCGACGCGAGTCCTCCTTTAATTGAGTCAGAAGGTACAGTTAGCATCCATACCTTTAATGTTAGTGCTACTGTACCGGCCGAAGGGTTAACTGTTAGCGTCAGTGCCGACTCTCTTAGTGATTTTGACTTAGATGCAGTTGAGGTTGCGGGAGGCAGTATTGCTGCTGTAAGAGAAGATGGCTTTGATCTCACCATTACCGAACAAACCGCAGTTATTAGCTTACCTGTTCTCGATGACGGTATTGCGGAGGGAAGTGAAACCGCAACCTTTACCCTCGAACCTGGAGATAATTATGAAACTAACCAAGAGTTAGTTGAAGCAATCTTTATTCTCTCAGATACAGTGAGTGAGGTTAGCGTTCCTAGCGAGATTGAAGATAATGATATCCTTGCTGACGCTAATGCTTTAGGACTAACGTTAGAAAATCCAGCGACTTCTCTCTCTGGTCTAGTAGGGGATCAATATTACGACCCGTCCGAAGATGTGGATTTCTTTTCTTTCGACTTAGAGGCAGGACAAACTGTTCTTTTAGATATTGATTCTAGTGAGTGGAACGTTTTAGAAGAAATTGGTTTTCCTGTGTTATTCCCGGCACTAAATGAAGTGCAACTCCCAGATACAGAATTACGATTGTTCGATGCAGCGGGTAATGAACTAGCTTCCAACAACGACGGTGCCGCACCTGGTGAAGATTTTTCTCGCGATCCTTATCTTGAGTTCACTGCTGAAATTGCCGGTACGTATTATCTAGGGGTGAGTCAACTTGGTAATGACAATTATGACCCTAACACAGCGAGAAGTGGCAGCGGCTGGACTTTCCCAGAGGTGGGTGTTTTCTACGGTCCCTATGAGCTAACTGCTACTTTGGAAGATGCAACTACTACAAGCTTACTAGATACTCCTATTAGTAGATTTCAAAATAGCGATTTACCTGGTACTTATCTTTATGCCACAGGGGAAGAAGCAGATAGTATTCGGGCAAGTTCGCCGAATTTTGTCGAAGAGGGTGTAGCATTTAATGCCGCGATCGCACCAGATGATGAGCTTATTGTTCTAAATCGGTTCCAAAATAGCGATTTACCGGGAACCTATCTTTATGCTGGAGAGGAAGAAAGCCAAAGCATTCGAGCTAATTTCCCCAACTTTATCGAAGAAGGACCTGGTTTCTATGCCTATGGCGCAGGTGCAGGAGAAGAAACTCCGTTTAACAGGTTCCAAAATAGTGATGTGCCAGGAACTTATCTTTATGCCACTGGTGCGGAAGCTGATAGTATTCGGGCTAATTTCCCTAACTTTATTGACGAAGGCATTGCTTTTGAGGCCGCAATCTAGTCTTGTAAGTAATTAGGTGATTACTGGAAAATAATGCTCTTGGGCGTTGGTAATTGAGGGATAATTATTATATTAATACTCTGATATAAGCAGAGTTTATCTCTAAATTGATCAACGTCTGAGTGGCAAAACTTGCGATCGCATGAATCAAGAATATCAAGAAAAAGGGTATTTTACTGTAAAAGCTTTATTTCAAGAGAATGAGCTTCAAGAATTGCGTAAAATAATATTAGAATTTCATGATTCATGGAAAAGTAAAAACCTAGAATTCTATAGTAAACAAGCAGTAAATTCAGCTTATATCACTGGCACTGAATATCTTGATTCTTCAAAGCGAACTTTTCTGTTTAAGTTTGTCGGCTCTCATAAACTGATGAAGGTAGTTTATTCTGTAATACCTGATTATCCCTGCTTTATGAATACACAGCTATTTTTTGATCCAGTCAATAAAAATCAAAAAAACTATTGGCATAGAGACCCACAGTATCATCTCTCAATCGAAGAGCAAAAAGCGGCATTAAACGGATCTGAAGTTGTGCATTTGCGTATTCCACTAGTAGATGAACCAGGTATCGAACTAATTCCTGGAACCCATAAACGATGGGACACCGCAGACGAATTAGATGTCAGGCTAGAGAAAAATGGTCACCAGAATCACGAGAACTTATCAACTGGAGTAAAAATTGAGCTAGACGCAGGAGATTTACTAGTATTTTCGGCTAATATAATCCATCGTGGTTTATACGGCAGGAATCGTTTATCGTTAGATATTCTTTTTTGCGATCCAGAACCAAACTTAATAGAGTTTGTTAAAAATGACTGTCTTCCAACCCAGACAATCATGAATAGCCTCGAAGATGCTACCGCTTTTACCAATACAGCAAAGTTAAAAACGAATTTAATCTGAACTACGAGAATTATTCCCCGACATAAATAAAAGATTTATCCTTAGAATAGGAATACGGCTCGCTACTTTTTCAATATCGATAGAATCTAAATATATCAGAGCATAATATAATACAAAAAAGTTTTACTTGAAATATGAATAACGGATTAGAAATAGCTATTATTGGGATGGCGGGACGATTCCCCGGTGCGCAGAACGTTACAGAATTTTGGCACAATCTACAACAAGGGGTTGAATCAATCTATTCTTATAGTCAAAAAGAATTAACTGAGTTAGGAGTAGAACCAGATCTGCTTAATAAACCTAATTTTGTTAATGTAGGAGGGAAATTAGATGATACTGATTTATTTGATGCCGATTTCTTTGGTTTTAATCCTAGAGAAGCCGAATTGCTAGATCCACAACATCGTCTCTTCTTAGAATCTGCTTGGACAGCTTTAGAGAATGCGGGTTATGACGGAGAAAAATACCCCGGCGCGATCGGAGTTTTTGGTGGAGCAGGAATGAACGGTTATATGTTCAATCTATACCGTAATCCTCAAGTGAGAGAGACGACCAATAAATATCAGCTTTTCCTCGCTTCAGAAAAAGATTTTCTCACTACCCGAGTATCCTATAAACTAAACTTAGAAGGACCTAGTGTTAATATTCAGACTGCTTGTTCAACTTCTTTAGTTGCAGTCCATGTTGCCTGTCAAAGCTTATTAAGTGGAGAATGTGATATGGCATTAGCTGGAGGAGTTGCGATTTCTCTTTCTGCGGGATATTTACATCAAGAAGGAGGGATCTATTCACCAGATGGACATTGCCGAGCTTTTGATGAGCAAGCTCAGGGAACAGTAAGCGGTAGTGGAGTCGGCACTGTTGTTCTCAAAAGATTGGAAGATGCAACTAGCGATCGCGATAATATTTTAGCGATTATCAAAGGCTCAGCCATGAATAATGATGGAGAGTTAAAAGTAAGTTATACAGCTCCTCGGATTGATACCCAGGCTAAAGTGATTAGATCCGCCCAATTGGTGGCAGATCTTGAGCCTGAAACCATTTCTTACATTGAAACCCACGGCACAGGAACGTCATTGGGCGATCCGATAGAAATTGCAGCTTTGACCCAAGCTTTTCGTCAGGGAACTAATCAAAAACAATTTTGCGCGATCGCATCCGTAAAACCGAATGTTGGACATTTAGATGCGGCCGCAGGGATTGCTAGTTTGATTAAAACTATTTTGGCATTACAACATAAGCAAATTCCCCCTAGTATTAACTGCGATCGCCCTAATCCCCAGATCGATTGGGAAAATAGTCCTTTTTATGTCAACCAGAAGCTAGTTGATTGGCCAGCTAATGATCATCCTCGAAGAGCGGGAGTTAGTTCCTTTGGCATTGGGGGGACGAATGTTCATGTTGTTTTAGAAGAATCTGTAGGGGCGCGACACGAAGTTAGTACTAAAGCATACCGCTCCGCATATCCTTTAGGGCAGGGCCTGCGCCCATCTCAAAACCAAAAACCGAAACTTCTTGTTTTATCGGCGAAGAGTAAAATGGCGTTGGATAATATTACTAGTAATTTAGCTGATTACTTGAAAGATAATCCTGAGTTGGATTTAGCTGATGTTTCCTATACGTTACAGGTTGGTCGGCGAGCTTTTGATTATCGACGAGTAATTTTAGCGCAAACAGTTGAAGAGGCAGTGCAATCATTAACTGCTAATAACTCAGCTCAAATAGCTACCAATAAAATCGAACCTGGATATAAACCTGTGGTCTTTATGTTCTCTGGGCAAGGCTCTCAATATGAAAATATGGCTGGGGAACTTTATCAAAATGAACCTGTATTTAAAGAAAATTGCGATCGCTGCTTCCAAATCCTAGACCAATACCTAGATATTCCACTAAACCAAATCATCTTTCCTTCTCTTGACTTTGATGATATTGATGGGCGCAATAATAACGACGGGCGCAAGCCTTGCGCCCCTACAGCATCTCTCCAAGAA
>JBCCYD010000272.1:0-8215 GCA_039190385.1 Cyanobacteria bacterium P01_F01_bin.143
AGAAGTGATTTCCTCAGAAATGTGGGAAGAGGTCAATTCCTTTTATCTGATGATCAAAGAAGGTGCGACCAACAAATCCCTACGCTCTTTACCTAGTTTCTTTAGTCATGTCAAAATGGCTAGTCATCGCTTCGCCGGAGTCATGGATGCCACGATGTCCCATAACGAAGGTTGGCATTTTGGTCAAATGGGAAGACTCTTAGAAAGAGCCGATAAAACAGCACGTATTTTAGATGTTAAGTATTTTTTGCTTTTGCCTTCTGCCGAATGGGTGGGAACACCATTAGATCGGATTCAATGGATCTCTTTGCTCAAATCCGCTAGTGCCTATGAAATGTATCGCAAATGTCAACATCATATTACTCCCAGTTGTGTAGCAGAGTTTTTGATTTTAGATCGACAATTTCCGCGATCAATCTATTTTTGTTTATGGCAAGCCGAAAGATGTCTCCATGAAATAACCCAAACTACCACTGGAACTTGGTGTAATGGGGCAGAAAGAGCCTTGGGTAAATTACGCTCGAACCTCGGTTATCTCACCATCGACGATATTATTGAGTCTGGTTTACATGAATTTTTAGACCAAATGCAAAGTTCGATTAATGAGGTGGGAAATGAAATCTATTCAAGTTTTATTGCGCTAGGTGATTCTTACTGTGCTATACCAAATCAGTCATCAAACCAGATACAGCTACAGTCAAGTAGTTCGGCTCAAACCTCACCTGCTTAGATTATGTCCGCGATCGGATTTGTCCAATAAATTGCATCAGTTTTCCCTAGCAGTACAACCTGAACCTCAAGGGCGATCGGATTTTGTTGATTTAGATGGCAATAATCTGATTAAGCTCTGGTTTGATCAGCCGACAGAAGAGTTAAGCATCCAGATTTTAGCTAAGGTAGAAACTAGTTGTACTAATCCTTTTAACTATCTTCTCGAACCTTGGGCCATATCTTTACCTTTTGATTATCCTAGTTCTCTTTTGCGGCAATTAGAACCCTATTTAAAGTCCTCTGGCTTTATGAGCGATGGTTCCGCGATCGCGTTAGCTCAGGATATTTTGGTCGCAACCCAAGGAAATACTCTGGATTTTTTGTTTACTCTCAATCAGCGGATTTATCAGGAATGCGAATATATAACCAGAGAATCGGGAGCCGCTTTTCCCGCAGGAATTACTTGGAGAAATCAACAAGGTTCTTGTCGCGATTATACAGTTTTATTTATGGAAGTCTGTCGTGCAATGGGCATTGCTGCCAGGTTTGTCAGTGGTTATCAAGAAGGCGATCAAGAGCAACAAAACAGAGATTTACATGCTTGGGTGGAAGTTTATTTACCTGGTGCGGGTTGGCGAGGTTACGATCCGACTTTGGGCTTGATAGTCAGCGATCGCCATATTCCTTTGGCTGCTAGTGCTATTCCTGCCTATGCTGCCCCGGTTGAGGGTTCAGTGATTGCCATTAACACTACGCAAAATATTAACTCTCGGATGGAAGCTCAAATTTCAATTATTTTCTAATCGGTTTACTATTATTATCTCCAGTAAACATCACGAGGAGTAGAAAAAAGATACCAATATTAATTGAGACATCGGCTATATTGAATACGGGAAAATTAATCAGACGAAAATCGAGAAAATCGACGACATAGCCAAATAAAAAGCGATCAACTCCATTGCCTAATGCTCCAGCTAGAATGAAACCGTAGCCTAATTGTTCATTGATCTGTAATTTGCTGCCAAACCAGGCCATAGCCATTAAACCCAAACTGACGAGTAACGAAAGCCAACGTAACCAATGAACCCCACCGCGAAAGAAACTGAAAGCGGCACCTGTATTTTCGACATAGGTGAAATGAAAGACATTTTGCCACAGGGGAACGGTCTCGCCAATTGTGGTGAAATTTTGGACCACTATATATTTGGTGACTTGGTCTAAAATGAAAAATGCGATCGCGACAATCCAGAACAAATGGTTTTTCTTCATGAAATGATGGGTCAAAAGGCTTTAAAGCTCAAAATGTTATTCTATAGGTAATCAGGAAATTTACTTAAGTCAGTAAATATTTCTTGTTCTTTAAAGTTGAAAGTTATTCAAGATAGAGTTATTAATAATTTCAGAAAGTTATGAAAAAATCTAGTATCGGCGGCAAATTTGCTAGCCACATTACGGCACTTTTGGTAGGGGCCATATTGACCTTCGGTACTCTTAAAATAATGTCTTCTCAAGCCGAAACCGTATCTCTAACTCCTAATAGACCAGTAACAGAGAATTCGGAAAGCGGAACTAATATTACGGCACAAAATAATAATTTAGCTCGGGTTTCAACAAATTTTGTGGCTTCTGCGATCGCGCGTACGGGGCCAGCCGTCGTCAGAATTGATACCGAAAGAACGGTAGTTCGTCGAGTAGACCCCTTTTTCAACGATCCTTTTTTCCGTGAGTTTTTTGGCGATCGCTTTAGACAGCAACAGCAGCCCCAAGAAAGACAGGTTAGAGGTCAAGGTTCAGGATTCATTACCGATAAAAGCGGTATCATTCTCACCAATGCCCATGTGGTTAGTGGTGCAGATAGAGTTGTTGTCACCCTCAGAGATGGTAGGGAATTTGAAGGACAAGTCACGGGAACCGATGAAGTTACTGATCTTGCAGTGGTCAAAATTGATCCTCAAGGGTCAGATTTACCGATCGCGCCTCTGGGAAATTCTGACCAAGTTCAAGTTGGTGATTGGGCGATCGCAGTTGGGACTCCCGTAGGACTCAATAACACGGTAACTCTAGGTATTATAAGTACTTTAGAGCGTTCTTCTGCTCAGGTCGGTATTCCTGATAAACGAGTTGAATTTCTGCAAACTGATGCGGCAATCAATCCCGGAAACTCTGGTGGGCCACTGTTAAACCAAAATGGCGAAGTTATTGGTATTAATACGGCAATTCGTGCTGATGCAACTGGAATTGGGTTTGCAATTCCGATTGATAAAGCTAAAGAACTCAAAGATATTTTAGCCGCCGGACAAATAGTGCCTCATCCCTATGTGGGAGTACAAATGATCACATTAACGCCAGAAATTGCACAACAAAGCAATAGTGATCCCAATTCTCCCTTTATCATTCCAGAAATAGACGGAGTGCTAGTTATTAGAGTTTTACCGAATACTCCCGCAGCCAGAGCAGGGATTCGAAGAGGAGATGTCATTGTTAATGTTGATGGCAAAGAAATTACTGATGCTAATCAATTACAAAATGTTGTGGAAAATAGTGGGCTGAACCAAAGTCTTAACTTTCAAATTTTTAGAGGCGATCAACAAATACAACTAGATGTTGTCACTGCACAATTAGAAAGTACTTCTTGATGATTACAATATCAAAGTAATTCTTCTATCTTCTAAAAAGTGTTAAGTTTTTCATTTTCAGGATGTTCAAAACTTAGCACTTTTTTTCTGCAAAAATATTAAGTATGTGTCAACTGTATTTTTTTCTGAACTGTTAAATTCACGACTTGGCAAAATTCAGTGATCACTAACGAGATAATAGGATTTTCAGAAGTTGCGATCGCGGCCAGAACGACCATTTCTGATTATCCAAGAGTCAAAATTACCAAGTCGTGTCAATTGTAACTAAATTTACAGAATATATTTAGCTATCTATGTAATTTCTCTGTAAAGTATATTTTTCCTATGTGCGATCAAAGCCAGTCTTCTCTAATGACAAAAAAGATATTGAGAATAAACAGAATTAAAAAGTAATCAGATTTACAAAAAAATATGGTATTTCATGGTAATTGAAAAAAATTAAATCTCACCATAAATTTTTTTCGTTTTTTGCTGAGCTAGGCGTAAAGCAAAAACTTTGCCTAGATAATGAGCAAAAAATAGCTTGCTTACATTAAGGTAAGTTTATTGCTTAATAGTTTTAGGATATATCAAAAGAATAGAATTTTGATGAATTGTAAATGTTAAATTATGTATATTTTGTAATTATCAATTTAGAGTTTTGGTCTAATATTAAAGTTAGTGAAAACTAAAGAAAATTTGATACTACTCTCCATTATTTTTTGACAAAATAACTAGCATTTAATTTTTATTTAATGGCTAATTGTTTTTGCCCGATTTGTATTCTGATTGCACGAAAACCGTTTCGATAATAGTTACGATTACTACTTTTCAATCATGACAACAACCATTAATCGCGAACAAGATAACTTGAACGAAGCAGATAAGTTTACTGCTGATTTTGATAAGGCTACAATTATCCGTCAAAAAACTGCGGAAATTTTAGAGACAATTGCTGCAATTTTACATAAGGCAGAATCTGAAGGTGAGAATACCTCCGGTAAATTGGGATTACAACAAGAAATAATAGACCTTGGCAGCGTTAGTGAAAATTTGAGACAAGGGCTATTTCGCTTGTTGGTACTAGGAGATATGAAGCGAGGTAAAAGTACTTTTCTCAATGCAATTTTAGGGGAAAAAATCTTGCCTACTGGTGTAAATCCTTGTACGGCAGTATTAACTATTGTCCGCTACGGGGAAAATAAGCAAGTCACAATCTACTTTACCGAAGAGAGTGGCAAGTCCCCCGAATCAATGGATTTTAATACTTTTAAAGAACGATATACCATTCCCCCTGATGAGGCTAAAAAGCTACAAGAAGAAGGAATAGACGCATTCCCTGATGTGGAGCAAGCTATTATTGAACATCCACAAGATATTTTGAAAAAAGGGGTCGAGTTAATAGATAGTCCTGGTTTGAATGACACCGAAGCTCGAAACAATTTGTCTTTGGGTTATATCAATAACTGTCAAGCTATTCTCTTCGTTCTTTCAGCTACCCAAGCTGTTACTCAAAACGAGCGCCGATATCTAGAAAACAATATCAAAGATCGTGGCTTAACTACCTTCTTTCTGATCAATCGTTGGGATATGATTGCGCAGCAATTAGAAGATGAGGATGAACTGCCTCAAGCCGAAAGAGATATTCGTCAGGTATTTCAAACAAACCTTATGCCATACTGCGAAGTTGATGGCAAAAATATTTATGACAAGCGGGTATTTGAACTTAGTTCCTTGGCAGCCTTTAAAGCACGCAAAAAGAAACCAACTGGTTCTTTGTCAGGAACTGGATTTGATAAGTTTTTTGATACTCTGAGCTATTTTCTAACTCACGAAAGAATTTTGGCTGAAATGCTCAATGTTAAAGGATTAGCTCGTCAGGTTTACCAAAAAGTTCATGAAACAATCGGAATTCGTATACCTCTTCTAGATCTAGGCATAGAAGAGCTTAAGCAGAAAATCCTTCAGGTTGAACCAGAATTCGAACAATTAGTTGAAATTAGAGATGAGTTCCAAAAAGAAATTCGTACTAAATCTGAAAAGTATTCTTTTGAATTAGCCGATGATTTTTGTGATTATCTCTCTAATTTAGATAGTAGTTTTGAAACTGATTTTGAACCCTATCAACCCGATCTCAAGGTTTTTGAGTTGCTTAGAGGGCAAAAACGAGAAGAGTTCAAAAATAACTTGGAGCAAGCATTCAATCGCTATTCAAATGACAAAATGGCTGAATGGACTAAAAGAGCAGAATTACAACTTAAGGAAGCTTTTTTCCAGCTTGCTCAAAGTGCGGAAAAATATGGGGATGCTTACAGTCAGGTAACAGATCAAATATCTTCAAAATTATCCGAACAGACTATAGATAGTGTGGAAGTTGACTCCGATGATAAATCCCCAGGTTGGACAAGATGGGCTGGTGCGGCTGCTGGAATAATGATGGGTAATCCTGCTGGTGCAGCCCTAGTCGGTTTTGGGGCTTTAAACTGGAAAAGTTTAATTGGGCAATTTCTTGTAGCTGTTGGAGCTAATGTTCTTTTGTTATACGGTGCAGGTAGCTTCTTGGGACCAATAGGAATAGGTTTAGTTAGCGCTGTGGCAGGTGGTGTTCAGCTAAGACAAGCGAAAAAGAAACTTGTGAAATTAGCTAGGGAGGAAATGAAAAAGAAACTTCCTGGTATTGCTAAAGCTGAAAAAATGAAAGTTTACAACTCTATCATGGAAATTTTCAAGAACTTTGAAGATGGAGTAATTAAAAGAATTAATTCAGATATTCTATCTCGCAAAACAGAACTTGACGACCTCCTAGCTCAGAAAAGCTCTAAAGAGATTGATAAAACAGCAGAAGTAGCTCGCTTACATCATCTTGATAGCCAAATTCTTGCTCAATGGAATACTGTTGATGCTACTTGCGATCGCCTTTTAGTGGATACTAAAGTCTAGCTAATCCAAGTCTAGAAAATGTAACAAGAATAGTCTTACTCTGGCTTTACAAAATCAATGAGTAAGACCTTTTTCTTTCTTGCAAAAAAACAGAATTATCTAAGTCAATAATCAGCAACAAATTTAGAAATTTAATCATGAGAAGCACTAGACAAGAGGAATCTAACATTGTCGAATACGATTTGTTTGAAGATACAATGAATCAGTTAATACCGTCCCCAAAGACTAATTATCAGAGGAAATTAGCTAAGCTTGGATCTTTCAAAAAGTTGCTCGATCCCCAAAAAGATATTGATTTGTTGGCTAATATTGCAACTATTTTAGAATACGCATCTAACACTAATTTAAAAGTTAGTGTTTTAGGCTCTTTTAATCGTGGTAAATCAACACTGCTTAATGCTTTGCTGGGACAAAAAATATTACCCACCGCACTCATCCCAACAACGGGAGCATCAATAGAAATTAAGTATGGGGAAGAGCTAAGAACGAGAATTCTTTTTACTGATGGCACGTCTTTAGATGAAGAAGGCAGAGACGCTCTCGAACGCTTTAGCCGATTGAACAGAGATCGCGAAATGAGAACAGATATCCTTGCTGTAGAAGTTTTCGTACCTCATCCGTTGCTTAAAAATGGTCTTGAGTTTAATGACTTACCAGGAACCAATGATCGCGAAGAACAAGATGTATTAGTCCATAATCATTTACTGAGTTCGGACTTAATCCTTAGTGTTTTAGATGCTCGACAGTTGATGACTTTGGATGAGGCTAATAATCTTCAATCATGGCTATTCAAGCGTGGTATTAAATCTGTTATTTTTGTGGTTAACTTTCTCAATCTATTAGAAGAAGAAGAACAGAAAGAGGTAATGGAGCGAGCAATTTCTATCGCAGAGGAATTCCGTGGTGATTTTCCTGATCATTTTAGCAATCTATATAGAGTTGATGCCCTGCCAGCACTTAAAGCCAAGCAGAAAGAAGATCTTGAGGCAATCTTACAATCAGGAATTATCAGTTTGGAATCTGCCTTACAGAGTATTACCAATACCATGTTCGATAATCTTGATCAGTATCGTCTACCTAGGATTACCCCAATTTATGATCTTGTAAGAGAACGCTTTAATCAGGAACGGACAAAAATTGAAGCTGAGTTGAGATCTATCGATAATGAGCAAGAGAAAAAACGAACAAAATTAGCTGCTTTGGAAACTAATTTCCAAAAATCAAAAAATGAGCTGAAAATATGGATCTCATCCGATAATACTTTAAAAGGATATAAAAAGACTTTGATCGAGGCTCTTCGTAATGGGAATTTTTATACCTGGAAAAATAATTTTCAATCAGTCTTAAATAACAGAATAAGAGCTCTGAATATAAATACTGAAAAAGCTAGTACTTTTAACAATCAAGCCCAAACTCCAGGCCTGTCTATTGCTCTTCCAGACAAACCAAGCCTAAATTTACCAACTAGACCTGAGTTTCAAGAAAAGCGCACCAAGCGCTCGATAGGTATTGCTACTGGGGTAGGTTGGGTTCTTGCTGGCCCAATTGGAGGCGCGATCGTTGCTGGGGCTACCCATTTGGTTAATGAGCAACATAAAAAAAGCCAGGAAGAAATTTGGAATAATTACTACTCAGAATTATCTAATACTTATGAAAGAGTAGCGAAAAAATACATGAACAAAGTGACGGATAATGTCACTAAAGAATTGAAGTCATATGAAAAAAATGTCAAAGTTAGCTTTACTTTGGCTCAATCGCAAGAACCAGTTGCAATAAAGAACAAAAGGAATAGAGTTCTTGGTTTGCAGCAAGCTTTGATCTCGTAGATGACTTTATGTTTTCTTTGGGAAAGCTTACCAAGACAGGGCGAGGCTGTAAGGCATGAGCAACTACCTATTTTTACTCATTGCAAAAGTGAGATGCGCCCAAAGCTGTGCGACCCCGCGTCG
>JBCCYD010000273.1:0-8164 GCA_039190385.1 Cyanobacteria bacterium P01_F01_bin.143
ACTGCACAATTAATTTTGCCCAGGTACTTATTAGCTATATTTTTTAGCAATTTCCTTGAGACCATTTAATTGCAATCCATTGCCGATCGCAGCCATTTTCCATTCATTTCCATGACGATAAACTTCTGCCAAAATCATACTGGTCATTCCTGAATAATCATTGCCAGAAAGATTGTAACGAGCTAATTCTTTATTATTCACAGAATCAACTAGACGCACAAAAGCATTAGCCACCTGAGAAAAATCCTGTTTGCGTTTAACAGCTTGGTAAATATTGACCACAAAAACTAACTTAGCAATATTCGCAGGAATCTGGGGCAAATCTACCATGACTATTTCATCATCCCCTTCTCCTGCCCCCGTTAAATTATCGCCCCGATGAATAATTGCTCTAGATGGATGCTTTAAATTCCCAAAATAAACTAAATCTTTGCCATCTCGTAACTTGTCATTCTCATCAAGACAAACAACAGAGGCATCTAAATCAAAATTTTTCCCGCCACCAAAAAATCCTCCAGTTTTTTTCCGAACATCCCAACCTAATCCACACATCAACTGTTTTAAGCCGGGAGCTTCCTTGGATAAGGAAATACGTTGTCCTTTCTGTAAATTGATCGTCATGAATCATACCTCGGCTATATGCTGAAGCTCCATTATACTGACATGAAGTTTATAGAATTTATAAAGCGAAATTACACTGTTATCAATATTAGCAAAGATAACTTGTCTTATTACGACTGATGAAAACTAGCAATATCCTGTAGGTTGTTAGCGCGGAAACCATCACCAAGAGCGGCCATTTTCCATTCGCCGTTATGACGATAGACCTCAGCCAATCTCATTCCTGTCATTCCTTTATAGGCCTCTCCAGAAAGATTATAGTAAGCGAGTTCTTGATGATCGGCAATATTTACTAGACGAACAAAAGCGTTTTTCACAAGACTGAAATCATGTCCTCGTTCTAGGCATTTATAAATGTTGACCACGAAGACTAATCGAGAGATGCGATCGGGGATTCGGGACAAATCAATCGTAATAATTTCATCGTCCCCATCTCCCAGGCCGGTGAGATTATCTCCAGAATGAACAATCGCACCTGATGAATGCTTAAGATTGCTAAAACAAACAATATCCTTGAAGTCAGCTAGTTTCTGATTTTCATCTAAGCAGAAAACAGAACCATCTAAATCAAAATCTTTCCCTGCTTTCGCGTTACCAAAAATTCCGCGCTTAGACGGCTGAATCACATCCCATCCCAAGCCACACATTAGTTCACTTAAGCCAGGATTGCTTTTAGTTAAAGATATTCGCTGTCCTTTCTCCAAAGAAATTGCCATAATTTAACATCCTACTTTTTATAACGATCTAAAAGAGATTGCAAGCCTCCTTGATAGCCTGAACCCACAGCATTAACACGCCATTCATTATCTTTACGATAGATTTCTGCCATGATTAGAGCAGTTTCTATCGAATAATCTTCTGTGAGATCATATCTGACTACTTCTTGTTGGTTAGAAGGATTTACAACTCTAACGAAGGCATTTTGGACTTGACCGAAGTTTTGTTTTCGAGCCTCGGCTTCATGGATAGTTACGGTAACTACTATTTTCTTAATTTCAGCGGGAACTTCTTTGAGATTAATTTTGATAATTTCATCGTCCCCTTCCCCTGCACCAGTTAAATTATCACCCATATGTTGGATTGATTTATTGGGATCAGGACTAGTTAGATTATTGTAAAAAATAAAATGCTTATCAGAGATTAATTTCTCATCACTGCCGAGAACAAAAAGCGAACCATCAAGGTCAAAATCTGCACCACTATCTGTCGGATTGGTATCCCAGCCTAAACCAACAATAGCCTCAGTAAGTCCTGGAGCAACTTTTTCTAAAGAGATTCTTTCCCCTTTTGCTAAACTAATTCCCATTTAGTTTTATTCCTGACAAAAAATTAAATAACAGATACCATTTTATCACTTGGGTAATTATGAGATCGCTGGAGAGTAATTTCTATTACTTCCATTAATAGGCAAAACTTAGCAGTATTTAGGCGAAATTAGCAGAAATAACTGACTATTACCGATTGGAGTAGCCTTATCTGGCAAATTAATCCCAATAACGCCAGCTTTTTTTACTATGATTTGCCCGTTGCTATTTCCCCAAACCAAAAGCTCTGCCCAATTGCCCAAATTAGGTTGATGTCCTACCAAGGCAAGATGTTTGGCGGTTGAGTAATCTTTCCACTGAGACAGCCAACAGAACCAATCTTGGATATTGCCCCCAGGTGCTAAGGGGGAATATTCTTCAACTTGCTCAGTTAAACCTATATTTTGCAAAATTTTGGCTGTTTGAGTTGCTCTGCTCAACGGACTAGTCAGAATTAAGTCTAATCTAAGACCCAAATCATGAAGATGCTGGGCAACTTTTTGCGTTTTCTGACGACCCTGATCCGTTAAAGGGCGATCAGCATCATTGGCATAGATTCCACGTTCAGCAGCAATGCCATGACGAATTAGATATAGCTTCATGTTTGATTTAAGAGAGATAAGGAAAAATTAAATCTCGGCCATAGCACGTTCAATTAACCTTGCCGCGATCGTTTGGGTGCCTGTATGTTCGTAATAGTTGGTAGACATATCGAGAAAGGCTGCTACATAGTCTAGTTTATCGTCAGAAACATCTAGAAAACCTTTTAAATTCCCCATAATTGTTTCGGGAGTGAGATTATGCTTGCTCACAAAACCACTCATCCAATCTTGAACAGAGCTAAAACTATCCCCAATAAAGCTTAGTTGACCTTTAGAATTTCCCCCAGGAATCAATTCTTTTACTTGGGAAAAAGTTTGATTAGAATCTAAATCCCGAGTAGACATTTTACTGATAGAAGACTCTACTTTGAGCAGAAAATCAGGGCCCAAAGGAATCAAACCATCAACACAGATGAGAGCTGCCATTCGCATTAGTGATTCTCCGCCATAATCAGCTAAAGCCCCGACGAAATCGCCAATACTATCTCCAGGAATACCATTAATTTGGCAAAAGGCTACTAATTCAACCACTAATTTTATGGACAAATCTATGGACTGAGCTTTATCAGGATTGGGAGTAACTCGGCTCAATAGTCCTCCGACCAAAGGAATTTTGTTTCCTACTTTATTGGCTAAAGCTGCTGTGCCAAGGGCACTGTCGGCACTATCAACTGTTTCATAGAGCCACATGGCTTTTTGATAGCCTTGGGATTTATCGTTGTATAGCCAAATTGCCCGTTCTCCGATCGCCTGGATCATCTCTTCATCTGATTCCCCGGTAACTGTGCGAATCGTATTTTCAAACCCGACGAGATTTGTCCATTGTCCAGGAACTACGAAATCTAGCGATCGCAACATCAATGTTGTCATATTGCTAGTTGGTAAATTATCAACTAATGTCTGAATTGGTTGGCTCATAATTGTTTCCTCATTGCGATATTTAAAGTTGTGGGATGATGTGGTTATTTACTTTAAGCGAGACAAACCACTAAGATCGAATTTTTTTAACCAAGCTAAGCGATCGCTTTCGGAAAAAGAACTGTTGCGAGATAAGACTTTAACTTGAAAACGATCTCCAACTAAAACAGCAGTCCCAGTTTTTCCTTGACTCACCGCAGGATAGCCTTTGACACTATTGTTGCTATTCTGGAACTTCTTGGTCGCCGCAGGATTGTTGATAGTATCAGAAATTGCCATCACAGCAACATCTTGACCATCTTTTTTCAATTTAGCTTCAGCAAACCCTTTCTTTTCTTGGCTAAACGTCACTTTGTAGCCACTACCAGATTTAGGAAAATAACGGTTAAAACTGCCACCAGATGCCGATTCTTTAACTACAGAGCTAGCACCTTTGGATGTACTGTCTTGTTGCGCCTGATCAAAGCGAGAAGGTGGTGCGGAGGTACAAGCTGTAACAAGAAATAAAATCCCTGCCAGGGAAATTCCTAATATCCGACGCCAATTAATCTTGTTCATTTTGATTACTGATAAGTTTATCCACTCTAATCTATACAAGTATTTTTACGGATATTGTCAAAACTTCAAGAAATTTTCAGGCTCGGGATCACTCTTTTCTCTGACCAAGTTAGACTTGATTTAGAACCAGCAGCACGGCTTAGAAACATCGAAGATGAATGATCATAAATCTTGGCGAGATCTTGTTCTCCAATGGTTACAAGTAAATGTCTCTGAGCATCGCATAAAACATATCTTGGGAGTTGAGCAAACTTGTATCGATCTAGCTCATGCTCATAAACTAGATCCCATAACCGCAGGCAAGGCGGGATTATTGCATGATTTGGCGAAATTTTTTCCGCCTAAAAAACTTTTGCATCTAGCTAAAAAAAATAAAATTGAGATCGATTCGGTCTGTAAAAAGAATCCTCATCTACTCCATGCAGATATTAGTGCGATCGTGGCTAAAAAGGAGTTCGCGATCGCAGATGCTGAGATTCTAGATGCGATCGCAAACCACACTTTAGGATCTCCTGGTATGAGTAAATTAAGTTGTATTGTCTTTATTGCCGACGCGATCGAGCCTAATCGTGGTGATACTCCAGATCTACAAGCTTTACGAAAAGTTGCAACTCAAAACCTATATCAAGGTACCTGGCAAACTAGTGACTATTCTTTAAAATATTTAATTAATTCTCAAAAAACTATTCATCCTCGGACTGTTTTGACTCGTAATTGGGCTTTGAAAAAATTTAAAATAGCTAATCTTACTACAAAACTACAAACTGGCGATACTCACGAAATTGCCTGTCGTATGTCTAACGGTTTATGTTCATCTTCAAATTGTTAGGTTGTTTGAGGTGTATTGGTGGGGGGATTGTCGCGATCGCTTTATCTTTGACTGCTAATTTTATTTTTTCGTTCCAGTCTTTAAGCCGTTGGTGTTTTTCGTCTGATAATCTAATGCTTATTGCTACCATAACTTCATAACCTCGTATGAATTTATCTTATTCAACTTACTGATCTCAATAAACTATGACTGTACAATTCAAGGTTCCTGATATGGCTTGTGGTGCTTGTGTTCAGGCTATTACTGAAGCAGTGATTGCCCTGGATTCTGATGCGATCGTCACAGCTGATGCTCAAACCAAACAAGTAACAGTAGAAACTCAAGCTTCCGAATCTTCAATAAGAAATGCGATCGCGGCTGCGGGATATAATCCTACTACGTAATGTCAATCTTGTTTCTCACCCATCATGATTACGACTCCGAATCTAGAGCAAGTCAACCTCAAACTTCAAGGGATGAGTTGTGCTGCCTGCGCCAACAGCATTGAAAAAGCAATTCGCACTGTATCTGGAGTCACCGAATGTAACGTCAACTTCGGTGTCGAACAAGCTGCCGTCACCTATGATCCCGATCAAACTAATATTGGCGACATTCAAGAGGCCGTAGCTAAGGCAGGTTACTCAGCTTATGCTCTTCAAGAACAGGAAATATTCGCGATCGCAGATGAGCAAGAGCAAGCAACTCGTCAAGCCCAATCTCAAGATTTACTCAGAAAAATAACTTTCGGCAGCATCATTAGCCTCATTCTCATTATTGGTTCGATGCCAATGATGATGAGCGTCTCAATCCCTCTCATTCCCGACTGGTTACACAATCCTTGGTTGCAATTAATTCTGACGACTCCCGTACAGTTTTGGTGTGGCTACAGATTTTATCTTGGTACCTGGAAATCTCTTAAACGCCAGGCTGCAACAATGGATACTTTAATCACTTTAGGGACAAGTGCCGCCTATTTTTATTCCCTATTTGCCACAGTTTTTCCCAACTTATTTCTTGCCCAGAATTTAAAACCCGAAGTTTACTACGAAACTGCTGCGGTGGTTATTACTCTAATCCTTTTAGGCCAATGGTTTGAACATCGCGCTAAGGGGCAAACTTCGGAGGCAATTCGTAAATTAATTGGTTTACAGCCGAGAAATGCCAGAGTGATTCGTAACGGCAAAGAAATCGATATTCCCATTAGCGAAGTGCAAATTGGCGAGATAATCTTAGTTCGTCCTGGGGAAAAAATACCTGTCGATGGCTCAATCATTAGTGGTAGTTCAACTGTTGATGAAGCAATGATCACTGGTGAAAGTCTCCCTGTGAATAAGCAACCTGGGGATGAGGTGATTGGAGCTACGATTAATAAAATGGGCAGTTTTAAATTTCAGGCGACTAGAGTTGGCAAAGATACGGTGTTGGCTCAGATCGTGAAACTAGTACAGGATGCTCAAGGCTCGAAAGCACCGATTCAAAGATTAGCCGATCGCTTCACTAGTTGGTTTGTACCCATGGTGATTGCGATCGCGATCGCAACTTTCACAGTTTGGATTCTCTTAACTAGCAATATTTCCCTCGCTCTCAGTTCAACTATTGGTGTGTTGATCATCGCCTGTCCCTGTGCTTTGGGTTTAGCAACTCCGACTTCGATTATGGTGGGTACGGGTAAAGCAGCGGAAAACGGGATTCTCATTAAATCGGCTTCTAGTTTGGAGTCAGCTCATAAAATTCAAACTATTGTTTTAGATAAAACTGGCACAATCACTCAAGGAAACCCGACAGTGACTAATTACACTACACTTCAAGGAGTAAAGCATGGTTTAGATCTGAAATTATTACGTTTAGTGGCCGCTGTTGAACATAATTCGGAACATCCTTTAGCTGGAGCAGTTGTTAAATATGCTCAATCTCAGGAGCTTGATTTACCAGAAGTTACTGAGTTCAGCGCGATCGCGGGCAATGGCGTACAAGGCGTTGTCTCGGATCTCTTAGTACAAATCGGCACTCAACGCTGGATGTCGGAGCTAAATATTGAGACGAGTATTTTTCAAGAACAAAAAGATCTTTGGGAAGCCGATGGTAAAACTGTAATTTTTATTGCGGTTGATGGTGAGCTAGAAGGGATTATGGGAATTGCCGATACGATTAAACTGGCTGCTCCCGAGGCAATTAGGACTTTACGCAAGTTGGATTTGGAAGTGGTGATGTTAACCGGAGATAATCCTAAAACTGCGATCGCGATCGCTCGCCAAGTAGGGATTGTGCGAGTGGAGGCTGAAGTGCGACCTGAGCAAAAAGCAGCCAAAATCAAAGAGTTACAGCAAGAAGGGAAGATCGTGGCCATGGTGGGAGACGGCATTAATGATGCTCCTGCTCTGGCGCAAGCTGATGTAGGGATTGCCATTGGTACGGGAACAGATATCGCGATCGCAGCTAGTGATATTACATTGATTTCAGGAGAATTACAGGGTATTGTCACCGCGATCGAGTTAAGTAAGGCAACAATTACCAATATTCGTCAAAATCTCTTTTTTGCTTTTATTTACAATATTTTAGGTATTCCAATTGCCGCAGGAATTCTCTTTCCTTTCTTTGGTTGGTTACTCAATCCCATGATTGCCGGTGGTGCCATGGCATTCAGTTCAGTTTCAGTAGTAACCAATGCGTTGCGTTTGCGCGGAAGTAATAAGTAATGAGTAATAAGTAATAAGTAATGAGTAATAAGCAATTATGGAAGAGTTATTACAACTAAAAAATTATCTATTAGCCAGAAACTATGAAGAAGCAATCTTGATTGTTGAAGAATTAGAAACAATGTCGAGGCAAGATAAAATCAACACGCTAGAAAGCTATCTTACAGTTTTGTTAATTCACCTAATTAAAATCCAAATAGAAAAAAGAATTACGAAGAGCTGGCTAGTTTCTATCAGAAATAGTATTTACCAAATTAAAAGAAGAAACAGACTCGGCAAGAAATCTAACTATATCAAACAAGAAGAGTGGCTAGAACATTTTGATGAAGTGATTTCAGAAGCTATTGTTGAGGCTGAGGCATCTCAAGAAATATTTGGCGGAATAGATACGAAAAAACTTCGAACTAAAATTAATTTTTACCTTTACGTAGCTGAAAAGCGAACTATTGAGATGTTTCAAACATAAGCAACATCTTGAAAACCCATCAAAATAAACGCCCAAACACTGATCGCCCTATCGGGCTTTACATAGGAAACTAATAAGAATCACTTTCACTGTCCATATCAATGCTCTCTGAACTTTTATATCGCATTGGTATCTTGTCAACACAATAACACTGATCACCGAGCAAATCTCCCAAACCGATCTAAAGAAGC
>JBCCYD010000274.1:0-8146 GCA_039190385.1 Cyanobacteria bacterium P01_F01_bin.143
GAAAAAGATTTTAATTGTTGATGATGATGAGAGCTTGCGCTCAGTGCTCAAGCATAATTTGGAGCAAAAAGGATATCAAGTAACGATCGCGGCTTCGGGAACTCAAGCATTAAAGCTATTTGCAAAAAATGCGCCTGATCTTATTGTGTCAGATGTTTCGATGCCAGAAATGGACGGATTTGAATTTTGTCGTATTTTGCGATCGCAACCTTCGGGTCAATTGATTCCCTTTATTTTTTTATCGGCTAGAAGTGATCTCGAAGATCGAATTCAGGGGCATTCTATCGGGGCAGATGATTATTTGACTAAACCCTTTGAGATCAAGGAATTAATTGCCAAAATTGAGTCTGCGATCGAACGTACGCGGCGTATTCATGCGGAGATAGTGAATATGATGAGTCAGTTTGCTAATTATCCTAGTGGTAACATTGCCGAGATCGAGATGAAAGAGAATTCAGAAATCAAACCAGCCAATCAAAATCAAGCGAAAGCTCCGCCAGCTCCTGAACCACTACCGTTAACGCCAGCAGAAGAGAGAGTTTTCTGGGAAGTTATTCAAGGCTTTACCAATAAACAAATTAGCGATCGCCTTTTTATTAGTCCCCGAACAGTGCAAACTCACTTAAGTAGTATTTTAAATAAACTAGATCTAGAAAATCGTACTCAACTGGTTCGTTTTGCTTTCAAAAAAGGTTACGAAAAGGTTAACTTAGGTAACTAATTGCCGATAAAATAGGGAATTTTAATAATTTTCTTCTGGTTGAATCGTTAACATTATGGTATTAGTATTAATAAATTGAACAATTGTTCTTTAGGTATTCGGGTTTGAGAATTGTGAATAAACAGAAAACTAGCGGTTTTCGGCGTTCATTGTATCTAAGTACTGCTTTAGTAGTAGCAACGTTGATCTCAGGAAATCTCAGCTCATTAGCTGAGGGAGAATCTTCTTTGGCGGAAGAAAGAGTGGCAGCAGTAGGGACTTTTTCTTTGACAACCCACAATCATACTAGTCCCAGGACAAATAACGAAACAGAGGAAAAACCGCTAGATTTTTCTGATACAGGTCGTTCTGGTCAGCAGACAGCAGGGGAAACTCGTCGTGGTCAATGTCCTGATGTTGATTGGCCTTTAACAGCTTTGGTACCCAGCTCAAATTCAGGTAAAACTATAGCAACCCATCCCAAACTATGGTTCTATCTACCATATTCAGATCAAGACATTAGTAAAATTGAATTTGTGATTCAAGATGCTAAGCGCCGAGATATTTCTCGACAAACTTTAACGCCACAAGATATGCCTGGTTATTTAACTGCTGGTCTCCCAGAAACCGAACCTGGTTTGGAAACAGGGAAATCCTATCGTTGGTATTTGAAGGTTTATTGTCAAGATGATGCCAACATCGCGCCTTTGTTTGTTCAAGGATGGATCGACAAAGTTGCAGTCAGAGAAGATATAGCCGAGCAGCCTTTGACAGAGGAAACTTCCGTTGTTGCCGCTATAGTTGACGTGAATGAACTGAGTATTGATTCTCAGGAGGATAATTCACCTCACATGAAATATGCTTATGACGAGCTTTGGTTTGACGCGATCGACAGTTTCTTGACTTCCTATGTAGCTTCTCCCAATAATTCGACACTAAAAAAAGATTGGGAAAAATTAATTAAAGCCAAAGGTGCAGATTTAGAACTACCTGGATTAGAAACAACTAACTTTTTCGTCAACCCAGAGTAGATTTAGCTAGTAGGTTGGGTTAGCGGTCAGACCCCGCGTCGTCTGAAAGACGCAAGGGAACGCTGACCAAGAGAGTGATAGCGTAACCCAACTAAACTCCTGTCAATGTTGGGTTTCATTCTTCAACCCAACCTACAATTCGGAACTTTGCGCCGCTTACCCTTTTTATTAGTTATTAGTTATTAGCTCACAACTAAATTGCTCTCGAATTTTGTGATTAAAATATTTGCTGGCAGAAGCTGCTTTTTTCAACTCTTCAAAAATTGATTCTGGCACCTCAAGATATTGGTAAATACTGCTGTTTTTCAACTCAATTTTTAATATTTGTTTTTGAGCATCATAGTCAAAGGATTTGATGGCAATATTTTGACTTTTTAGTAGAGGAAAAGCAATTACATCGCGAATGCTGGGTGAATCTGTTAAGAGCATTACCAGGCGATCAATGCCAATTCCTAACCCACCAGTGGGTGGCATGCCATATTCTAAAGCGGTCAAGAAATCTTCATCAACATCATTTGCCTCGACATCGCCTGCGGCTTTTTTTGCTGCCTGTGCTTCCAATCTGGCTCTTTGATCCAGAGGATCAGTTAACTCAGAAAAACTATTAGCAGTTTCTCGACCCACAATAAATAATTCAAACCTTTCTACTAATCCAGGCTTGCTGCGATGGGGCTTGGCCAAGGGAGAAATTTCGAGCGGATAATCAATAACGAAAGTTGGCTGAATCAAATTTTCTTCAACTTTTTGTTCAAAAGCTTCGTTCAAAAGTTTACCGATAGTTAGACAATCATTTGGGACTTCAATTCCTGCTTTAGCTGAGGCAGATTTTGCCGATTCAAAATCATCAAACTGAGCAAAATCAACTCCTGTGGTTTCTTCCACAATCTCATGCATGGATATTCTTCGCCAGGGAGGAGTTAAATCAATTTCTGTTCCTTGATAATTAACTTTCGTGGTTCCCACAACTTCTTGGGCAACAGTACTAATGATATTTTCGGTTAATGCCATCATATCGTTGTAATCGGCATAGGCTTGATAAACTTCAATGGAAGTAAATTCAGGATTGTGACGAGTGGAAATGCCTTCGTTGCGAAAAATTCTTCCCATCTCAAATACTTTTTCAAATCCACCAACAATTAATCTTTTCAGATGTAATTCTGTGGCAATTCGTAGATACAAATCCATCTCCAAAGTATTATGATAAGTCACAAAAGGACGAGCTTCTGCACCACCAGCTTCTCCTTGCAAGACAGGAGTTTCTATTTCTAGAAAATCTCTGGTTTCTAAATAACGACGAATTCCCGCTGTGATTTGCGCACGATAGCGAAAAGTTTGTCTAACTTGGGGATTAACAATTAGATCTACATATCTTTGACGATAGCGTTTTTCAGTATCAGTTAAACCATGCCATTTGTCAGGTAAGGGCAATAAGGATTTAGATAGAATAGCATATTCGCTAACATAAACTGAAAGCTCTCCTTTTTCGGTTCTTTTGATCGAACCTTTGACTCCCAGAATATCTCCGGCATCACTCAATTTCCTGAGATGATTAAATGCTCCGACTAAATCGGGCATATTCTTATTTATTTTTTTCTTTTCTAAATAGAGTTGGATTTTGCCTGTTTCATCTTGAAGTTCAAAAAAGGCTAGTTTACCAAATACTCGTCTGGCAATAATTCTTCCTGCGATCGCAACTGTATCTTCGACTTCTTCTCCATTAGCCAAGTCTAGATATTTTTCTTGTAGTTCCTGCGCATGGTGAGTGATTTCCCACTTATAGGCATAAGGATTCAATCCCAATTCCTTGATTTGTCCAATTTTGGCGATTCTAGTGGCACGAATTTCTTCGAGGTTGGATTTGTTGGGTTGATTATCTGGGGATTGATTTCCTGCCATAGTTGTTTAAGTTGAATAGATAATGCGATCTTTAAGTTGTAAATCAGCAAAGAGAATTATAGCGTATCCACTAATCACAAAAGGAGAATAGTAGTGTATACACTACTCACGAAGCGATTTTAAACTGATATTGAGAATAGACCTCTTGCCGAAGTAAATTCATCATCAATTTCATCTGTGTTTATCTTTTCTCTGTGTTTATCTTTTCTCTGTGTTTATCTGTGTCCATCTGTGGACTATATCTACATAACTTATGCAAGAGAGTTCTAAATACAAACAAAAACAATAATCAACCCAGGGTTTTCCCCGCACGGCAATCTTTTAACCATAGTTGAACGGCTTGTCCAATAATTCCTTTACTACTTTCTTGTGGTGGTGTGGGCAAATTATCTGATACAGAGGAGCCAAATCTGGAGAACATTGTTACCATACTCCAACCGTTATTTGTGGGAGTTAAAAAGAGCCAATGATAGGCTTCTCGTTCAATTTTGCGAGTGTTTGGCGATCGCGTAGTTGCATTATCGCTAATATACTGTCTTTCTAAGGTGGTAAAAAATATTTGTTCAGTATTGTCTATTGCTACGGGATTATATTGAATTTGAGGTAAATTCAAAGCTTCAAATTGTTCTTGTCCTGCGGCAATAATATAGGTCGATATCCCTGCATTTTGGCTAATATTTTGAGTTCGCTGAATAATGCGATTGCTATAGTTAGGTATTTCTTTGAGCAATGAATCAGTTAGTAATTCTAATTCCTGAGAACAATGGTTATTTTTCGTATTTGATTCTGCAATTTGCTCTATTACTTGTTTACTTGATATTTGTGAGTAATGAAGATTTAAAGATGATTCTATCGGTTCAGAAATACCAAATAGAGGAATAAAGAATAAATATTGCCATTTATTAAACATAATATTTTCTACTATTTGCTACTTGATCAATTACTCATTACTCATTACTCATTACTTAGCTTATCTAATTGCTTTTGCATTTGCTCAACAACCAAATCATAACAAGAATCTACATAAGCGCGATCGCGTGCGGCTTGATTACCATATTTTTCAAAGGTAATCGGCGGGCAAACACGAGTTTTAATCTGTACAGGCAAAGGAATATTGGGTAATGGCCCGACACTAATGCCCCAAGGTAGACCGAAATAGATAGGAAACACTTGGGGATCAAGATTTAATAACCAAGGCATTCCCCATTGATGCAATTGTTTTGCCCAATCATAAAAATCATCGAGAACAAATAAAGTATCATGAGCGCCAGTAGAAATTATAGGAATAATGGTTACCTTTTCTCTTAAGGCTAATTTAATAAAACCCTTGCGTCCAGCTAAATTGATTTTATGACGTTGGGAATAAGGACGAAAAACATCTTGTGCTCCGCCTGGATAGACTAGGACGCTGGCATTGTTTCGTAATGCCGCGATCGCCATTTTCGGATGAGCCGCGATCGCGCCAGTTTCCGCAGCAAGTTGGGCTAGACGAAAATTTATTTTCCAGATATTAGGGTGCATCAATCCATAGATAAGACGATCAGTCCCAAAACGCCTAAACCAGTCATACATACACATAACCATATCTGGTGCAGCCAATCCACCATTATGAGATCCAACTAATAAGACCTTTTCCCCTGGTATGTGATGCCAGCCATCGGTTTGCACCCGAAAATAGTAATCGTAAAGAAATTTCCACAAAGGCATGAATTTGTGGATCTTTTGCGGATTTCTGATGTCTAATGACCAACCACTGCGATTAATTGTTCTATCTCCTAAGCTTCTTTTATTAAGTAATGTAAATAGTGTAACAATTAATACCAAATATTAAACTATCAGATAAAAGCTTAATTGCTTGTGAGCGAAATATTAATAATTATTTTTTTAAACTTAAGACAAAGAATCGGAGAAGTTCTAGGAAGAACTTCTAATCTGGGGAAGCAAATCTTCTATGATGATATTGTGTCCCAATTTAGAAGAGGGATCTCTTTTGTAAGTAAGAGTTTCATCGATGATAATATGGATGAAGCCCAATCATTACTTGATCCCGCGTAACGATTTTTCGAGAAAAAGCTAGGTGTGAGAAGTTCTAAACTACAGTTCCAACCGGAGGTTTATTCCAATGAAAGAAAAATGCGAGACGTTATCCGAAAAGATAGAAAGGCGTCCGCTACCTTACTCGACTTTAGGTGCAATCTTACTAGTAATTTTGGCAATAATGGAGTATTTAGCTCTATTTATGACAATGCGTCCCGTAAGACTGATGATTTTTAACGGCGTCGTATAACTCAATATACTGAAAAAAACCTAGATCATATTTTACGAAAGTTGATTTTGATCCAGGTTTTTTTTATGTAAACTAAATAGCTAAATAGTTTATCGCTTAATATTGAGGAATACTCGCATCAATTTCTTGACTCCAAGCGTCAATGCCACCTTTGACATTAGTTCCTTCGATACCTGCTTCTTTTAGAATAGCCAAAGCCTTAGCCGATCGCCCGCCTAGCTTACAGTGAGCAATGACACGATGACCATTAGCTATTTCTTTAACCTTAGCGACTCCAGAACCAGCTTCAATATCACTTAGAGGAATCAAAACTGCTCCGTCGAGCTTAGCAATTTCATACTCATTAGGGTTGCGAACATCCAACAAGATAAAATCATCCGCGCCGCTATCCATAAGTTTTTTGAGCTCTTGAACAGTCATTTCAGGAATCATAGTTTCTGTTTCTTGGGCTTGGGGTATACCGCAGAATTGTTCGTAATCAATTAATTTCTCAATTACGGGTCGCTCTGGATTGGGACGTAATTTTAGTTCTCTAAATTTCATGTCCCAGGCATTGTAGAGCAACAATCTACCACTAAGGGTATTTTCTGCCCCGAGGATAATCTTGATGGTTTCGGTCGCTTGAATTGTGCCGATGATGCCACAGAGCACACCTAAAACTCCGCCTTCAGCACAGGAAGGAACCATCCCCGGTGGTGGGGGTTCGGGATAAAGGTCACGATAGTTGGGGCCACCTTCATAGTTAAAGACAGTAGCTTGCCCTTCAAAACGGAAAATCGAACCATAAACATTCGGTTTATCTAGGAGTACGCAAGCATCATTGGTGAGATAGCGAGTGGGGAAATTATCCGTCCCATCAACTACGACATCGTAGGGTTCGAGAATTTCTAGGGCGTTAGCTGAAGTTAAAGCAGTTTCGTATAAATCTATCTGGCAATTGGGATTGATTTGTAGAATACGATTTTTAGCCGATTCAATTTTGGGTTTGCCGACCCAAGAAGTACCGTGAATAATTTGGCGTTGTAGATTGGAATGATCAACGATATCGAAGTCGACAATCCCGATTCTGCCAATTCCTGCTGCGGCAAGATATAACAATAACGGGGAACCTAATCCACCAGTACCGATGCACAGTACACTAGCTGCCTTGAGGCGTTTCTGTCCGTCTAGCCCCACCTCTGGCAATATAATATGACGAGAATATGTTTGATAATCCTCTTTCGTCAGTTGGATTTCATCCAAATTGGGATTTAGCATGGTTTATGTTGGAACCTAAAAGAATGCTGCCAGGATTTCCTGAAGCTCATATTTTTTTCTGGGGTTCGTAAATTTTAGCATTTAGCATTTAGCATTTAACAAATAAGTTAGGAATCTAATGGGTAATCAATGCGCGATCGCATTAGGTAGCAATTTAGGTAATTCTCTGGCTACTTTGGAGCAGGCGATCAAAATTCTGGCCCAAACGACCGGAATTAGTTTAGTTGCGGTTTCTAGTTGGTATCGCACAAAACCTGTGGGGCCGCCCCAACCTGATTATCTCAATGGTTGTGCTGTTTTGCGTGTGGAGCAAACACCTGAAGAGTTGTTAGTTTTGTTTCAGGCGATCGAGTTACAGTTTGGTCGGGTCAGAACTGCTGAGACAAGATGGGGCGCCAGGACGTTGGATCTTGATATTATCTTGTATGGCGATTTAGTGATGGATAATTCTGCGCTGACGATTCCCCATCCGAGGATGAAGGAACGAGCTTTTGTTTTGGTTCCTTTGGCTGAAATTGCAGCGGATTGGCAAGAACCTGTTTCAGGGAAGGCGATCGCGCAATTGGTCTCGGAAGTAAATTGTTCTGGAGTTGAAATTTTTCATAATAAAAATCTGAAGCAACATAAATCCCAAGATTAATGTGATCATTGTGAGTCTTCCGAATCTATTTCATGTTTTCTCGAACTAAATTTTCTGGAATTTCTAATCTTTGAGCAATTTTTTCAATAGTCAAGCCTAATTCTTGTAATAGAGGAATCATTGCTAGTTTTTGTGCTAATTTTCCTCGCTCAATGCCCTCTTCAATTCCTTCTAATTTACCTTCTTGTTTCGCATCTTGATAAACAAGAAGGTAAATTAGAAGGAATTGAAGAGGGCATTGAGCGAGGAAAATTAGCACAAAAACTAGCAATGATTCCTCTATTACAAGAATTAGGCTTGACTATTGAAAAAATTGCTCAAAGATTAGAAATTCC
>JBCCYD010000275.1:0-8070 GCA_039190385.1 Cyanobacteria bacterium P01_F01_bin.143
CTTGTAGATCTTGTAAATAGCAATTATGTAAATATGCGTCTAAACTCAGACCAACCATGCTCACTTTTTTATTTTTTTCTAACTCATAAGTACATTGAAGATTATTACTGTAGGAAATAATTTGTTGCTGGGGCCTAAACTTGAAATTTTTATCAGCTAACTGATAGTTTACTTTATAATTAGAGCAACCAGATATTACCCAACAAAAACCAAAGAAAGGAAAATTCACTTCTGTTTCTAGAGTAATATTTTCTTGAGTAAAATAATCTTGGATAGTTAATCCTAAACCAGAATTAAACTCAAAGTGACGAATTTGGCCTTTACCGATTCTGGGATGCAGGGGAACTATTTGTTCATGACCTTCATTGTACTTAGTTTTTCCTATATATTTTTCTACTTCTTGATGAAATTCTTGTTGATTACTAGTCGAAAATTTGGCTTCCATTATTATCAAGATTAGTGATTAATTTATTTTTTTGATAACACTAGGATTAACGCCATATTTCTTACGAAAAGCAACTGCAAAATGACTGAGATTTGTATAGCCAACAGTTTGTGCTACTTCTGTAACATTCATCGCTCCTGATGTTAATAACAAATGCGATCGCTCCATGCGATAATCATGAAGATAACCAAATACCGTGTTATCAAAAACTGCTCGAAACCCTTGTTTAAGTTTATATTCATTTAAGCCAATTTGTTTAGCCAAAGAATTCAAGCTAGGAGGATTATCTAAGTTATTTTGAATAATTTTTCGGGCCTGATAAAGACGCTCAACCTCATCTTTTTTGGGTTGATATTTCAACTTAGTATTATTTTTATTTTGTTCTAAATAAGCTAACTCCAAAGCAATTAATTCTAAAGATTTACTCTCCAAGTAAAGTTGCTTCGTTACTCCTTGATAGGGACAATTAATAATCTGTTGTAAAACCAAATTCATCTCTGGAGTCGTACGACCAGTTTGCCAAAAGATATCACGAAGATTACTATTCAATAATTTATTAAGTCGTATAGGCAAATATCTTTGTTGTGTAACAAAATTTGGCTGACGAAAATATTTTTCTAAACTTAATCCCACAAATACTACTTTTTTATTTGGAGCCAAATCAAAACGGCATCGAACGTCGCCAAAATAGGAAATATGTTGTTGTTGCGGCTTCAGACAAAAATCATTATTTTCCACACTATAGTTAGAATGACCACTAATCACCCAACAAATACCAAGATTTGTATAATCAATTTTGCCTTCTAAGGCGATTGGCTCCTCGGTTAAATATTCTTGGATTTGTAATTCTAATCCCGAAGAAAACTGAAAGCGACAAATCCTACCTTTACCTATTCTCGGGTGAATTAAAATGCAACGTTCAAAGCCATTGTCGTAATTTTCTCTTCCGAGATGTTGTTGTATTTCTTGATAAAATTCTTGTTGGTTATTAACAGAAAAAGTTGCTTTCATGATAGGGATTAGGGATTGGTGATTAGGGATTAGGGATTAGGGATTGGGAAATACAAGTATATTTGATTCCCAATTCTCAGTAACCCCCATTGAATCTCTGCAATACTTATTACTTATTTTTTCCTACTCCTTACTTATTACTCATTACTCATTACTCATTACTCAACAGGTATAACCTCAATTCTTTGTCCCAGCTCACCCAAGCCATCTTGTATCTGATCGATATAGGTTTCTCCTACTCGACCCGTATCGAGTAATTGTTGAGTAGTGCGAGTTAAAAATGCCACATCTTCATGGGAACTAAAACCAATGGAGAAACCAAACTCATCACTCCAGTCGTCGATATGTAAATGCGGTGGTGGTACTTGCCCTTGGGAGTTAAATTCAGGACGCGACCAGAAGTTTAAGCCCGTAAAGCCATCTTCTCCCACAGCAGTTTTTTCTCCTACATTAAAACCATCTTCTGCTAAGAAATAACCGTCTTGCAGAATTTCACCAGTATTAGTGTCGTAAGCAAAATTGAATTCAGGAAAAGTCAGATGATTATCCTCGTAAGTTCTGAGTAAATTACCATCAGGATCAAAGAAAGAAATATCAAACGAAAGTAAATCCTCCTCCCGAACAATTCCTTCTGTATAGGTTTGGTTCCCATCGTAACTAAACTGACCTTCAACACTAAATTCAGCAATCTGACCAGTCCACTCAAAGTCAAACACAACTTCTTCGACAGATGTAACGTTAATTCTCTGTCCTAATTCATCTAAGCTATCTTGAATTTGGTCGATATATGTCTCCCCAACTTTCCCTATTTCAATTAGTTCAGCAACCGTTTGCGTGATAAATCCAATATCTTCATGGGTGCTATAACCAAGGGGATATTCAAACTCATCACTCCAATCATCAAGATGAATCAAAGAAGATGAAGTTTCTTTTGATTTACTCCATAGGTTTAATCCCGTAAAACTATCCTCACCAACAGGAGTCTTTTCCCCAACATTCAACCCATCTGGCTCGGTAAATATCCCATCATTCAAAATTTGCTGTGTGGTCGTATCATAGGCAAAATTGAATTCGGGGAAGGTAAGATGATTATCTTCATAGGTTCTCATCAGGTTACCTTCCGGATCGAAGAAAGAAATATCAAACGAAAGTAAATCTTCCTCACGAACTATTCCGTCTACATAGGTTTGGTTCTCATCGAAACTAAACTGACCTTCAACACTAAAATCGGCAATCTGACCAGTCCAATCAAAGTTAAAGAAAACTTCTTCGACAGGTGTAACGTTAATTCTCTGTCCCAATTCATCCAAGCTATCCTGAATCTGGTCGAGATAGGTTTCTCCTACTTTCCCTATGTCAATTAATTCTTGAGTTGTTAGGGTTACAAATGCGATATCTTCGTGAGAACTATAGCCAAGAGGATATCCAAACTCACCACTCCAATCATCAAAATGAATCAAGGAAGATGAAGTTTCTTTTGATTTACTCCATAGGTTTAATCCCGTAAAACTATCTTCGCCAACAGAAGTCTTTTCCCCAACATTCAACCCATCTGGCTCGGTAAATATCCCATCATTCAAAATCTGCTGTGTGGTCGTATCATAGGCAAAATTGAATTCAGGGAAGGTAAGATGATTATCTTCATAGGTTCTCATCAGATTCCCTTCAGGATCGAAGAAAGAAATATCAAACGACAGTAAATTTTCCTCACGAACAATGCCGTCTACATAGGATTGGTTTTGATCGAAACTAAACTGACCTTCAATACTAAATTCGGCAATCTGACCTGTCCAATCAAAGTTAAAGACAGCCTCATCTATTACTGCCTCATTAGTTATCTGATCACTAATAGTAAGAACCGCTTCAGCTCCATCAGAGTCTACCTCATATTCCTCTCCATTAGCCAGCGTAAAGCTAAACTCTTCTGAATCTTCTGCGATTAAATCTCTAAAGGCAGAAAGGGTAATGCTAGCATCAGCTTCTGTCAGAACAGCGATAAAACTACTTGCTCTGCTATCGCCAATTTCAGGGATACCCGCAATTCCTGTGGTCGTAAAAGCAGGGGTGCCATCATTATTAAACAAATCGAATTCGCCTAAAACACCTCTGCTATCGCCATTTACTAAGACTGGTAAACCACCTTCAGGGATATCTCCATCGACGCTAAAGTTAACTGTAAATTCGTCGCCTTCGGTTAATTCGCTTGTGCTTAGAGAAAAGCTAACGGTCGGCCCAACACCAGGACCACCATTATCATCAGTCAGAGTTAAACTATCGGAGCCATTTTCGGCACTAACTATATATTCCGAATCAACTAACCCTTCATCATTAGGCACCACATTAAAGACAAAGGTGCGATCTACTTCCTCGATAATATCGTTAGCGATGGTGCGAGTTAAAACAGCTTCGTTTTCTAATAGATTGAGACCAACTACTCCTTGGGCAGGAAAGAATCCTAAAGATTCCATGCCAATTAATTCTTGGGTGAAATTACCATCTAACTGACTTAGAATGTCAATAAGATCGCTTCCTTCTCCGCCAAAGAGTATTGGTAATCCGCCTTCAGGGATTTCTCCTCCTTCGACACTGAAAGTAAATGTAGTAGTTAAAGGTGCATCTTCTTCTGATACAACTTCTGGTTCGATAATTAGACTGACTTCTAACATAATTCGTTCTTGGGGTAATTGTACAAAATAAATTAACTGACAAGGTTAGGGAATAGGGAATAGGGAATAGGGAATAGGCAACAGGAATAAATAGCCCTCATCCCTTATGCGGAGCGGTATCCTTTAGGGCAGCCTTCTAATTAGATTAAAGCTTCAAAAGCAGCTCCTTCATCGACGAAATTAGGTGAGCCTGCCCGAATCGCATCGGCTTCTGCACCTGTGGCATAGAGATAAGTACCAGGAACATCAGTATTTTGGAAGCGATTGAATGGGGTTTCCTCTCCAGCTCCAACTCCATAAACGTAGAAAGCAATTCCTTGTTCGGTAAAGGCATTTGAGAAATTCGGATCGGCATTAATATTTGCCAACTCCTCTGCTCCTACATATAGGTAAGTTTCAGGTAGTTGATTATTTTCTAATCTGGTAAAGGCGATTAATTTATCATCAGGCGCGATCGCAGCATTAAAGGCCACACCTTCTTCGATAAAGCCAGGCAAGTTAGCACTGATATTATCTGCCTCTTCTCCTGTGGCATAAATATAAGTTCCTGGTACTCCAGTATTTTGGAAACGAGTAAAGGTTGTATCTAACAAATTAGTAGTACTACTATCTCCCAAGGTTGCAGTTAGGTCATAGAAACCGTTATTGACACCAATTTCGGGAAAAGTCCAACCACTACCACTTCTTGAAGTAAAAGGATCATAGTTACGGTTACCTAGTTGACTTACCCCTACATAATAAGTGCCTGCAACCTCAGCAGTATATTCTAGATAAGGATCACGAGAAAAGTCTTCATCGGGTGCTGCACCATCATTATTTGCCGCTAGCTCATTGCCTGACTCATCAAATAACCGCAATTCGGTATCGGGTTTTTGAAGGATATCTGCCAAAGTTGGATAAACAACCTGTCTGAAGTTAATCGTATTAGGCAGAATCTCTTCAGTATCAATATCCAGACTAATGGTTTGACCAGCTTCAAGATCAAAGGAGAAGAAATCAACATCTTCAGGAAGGTCGCTAAAACTCTCACCAATCAACCCGCTAATTGAAACAGAAGGTGAATTAGAGCTTAAACCAAGAGCATTAGCCTCAGGAATAGTGCTATTACTAATTTCATCACCGATGAGCTCGCTTTCTTGGGGGACAGTTGCTTGGTCTAAGGTATCTGCCAGAGTAAAGCTAGCAGTATTGAAAGCTGAATTGAGTTCGTAGTTATCGCTGGTCTCTAGACTAAAGTTTACAGTTTCGCTATCTTCCGCAACTCCATCATCAAGGACAGGTAAACTAATGGTTGCTGTTTGTTCGGTAATTGTGAAATCAAAGCCATCATCGCGAACCTCAGCAATGGTGCCTCCTGATACTGCGATCGCGGATAAATCAAACTCACTGAGATCAGGTGCACTAACGCTAACAGTTAACCCCTCAGCAGGTGGTGGGGTAATGAGACTAAAGGTGTGAACCCCTACTGTTCCTTCTGATTCTACTAAGGTTGCTGGCTCGCCAGTCAAACTGACCTGAATCCCAGAATCTGGATTGTCAAGAATTGTCAAATTGACTTCACTAGCATCAGCATCTATCGAATAGCCAGCAAGAGGCTGTAGGGCAAAGTTGAGCGCTACAATACCTTCTTGAACAGTTAAAGGATCAATACCAGGAACCGTCAATTCATCGAATACCGAGAGGGTGATTGTGGCAGTTTGCTCAGTAACTGTAAAGAAAAATCCTGAAGAGTCGGCATTGGAAATCGGGAAGTTTCCGCCATCGACGACAGCTTCTAGGACTGCAAATTGGCTCAGAGGACTACCTACTGTAGGTTCATCATCGCTATCAACAAAGATAGTTAGCCCTTCTGCTGGTGGTGCTTCTGAAAGATTAAAAGTTAGAGTTGTTTCTGTTTGCTCTGTTTCAATTAGGGTGGATTCACTAACAGATATACCTACTTCAGGAACAATATCTCCAACGGCGGGAGGAGGCACATCGGCAACAGAGTCATAGTAAGTAACATCTACTGCACCAGCATCAGTAGCAATTTCGTAACCTTCTCCAGGTTGGAGGAAGAAGTTAACATCTTCTGTGCCATCGGTTTCTAATGGCTCGTAGCGATCAACGATATTGCCGTAGAAGGTGGGGAACCAAGGTTGGTTATTGGCTGATTCATAAGTAACCGTCATCAAAGGTTCATCAATCAGCAAGCGAATCCCCGTGGGGATACCATCTTCGTCATAGAAGGCCCCTAATGATTGACCCCCAATTGTCGCAGGAAGAGCACTTTGGGCAAGGTAGGAAACATAATCGAATAGATTCGCATCACTATTGAGAACAAATTCAATGCCACCTTCAGGAATCTCTCCTTCAGCTTGAATAGTAAAAGTAACGCTGGATAGTCCACCAGGCTCAACATGCTCAACAACGCCACTAATAAAATTCCCATCACCATCGGTTGTTGTAGGGGTAGCACTCAAAGAAAGAGTTGGAGGATTTGTAACCCCAGGATTACTAACAGGAGGTGTTGGAGTTCCTACTTTACGGGGATTATCTTCGGTAAGCAGATTAATTTCGATACTGTAATCACCAAAAATAGAGCGATTACCATTACCAGAACCAGGAGTATTTGGCTCATAGAAGGGTGCGACTACATCCCAGAAGTTTTGTACCTGGCCATCATCACCAACAGCAATGAAGTAAGAGCCATCTTCAGGGGCGGTAAATTCATCGTAACTGTCGGTTTCATTGGGATCAAAAGGTCCTAGTCCACCAAACAGCTTATCTGGAGCAGCAGCAGGATCGAATCCAGTGTTGAGATAGTCTTGAAGCTGATTGCCGTCTGCATCGTAGACAAAGGCATTAATCGCAAAACCGACGCCGAATTCGTCAACATTAGTGTCAAAGTCAAAAGTTTCAATGGTAATTGTATCCCCAGCCCTTAGGTCGACTTGGTACACATCAACATCTTCGCTGTAGTCAATGTAGGTGTAGGTGCCATCGTCGTTGAGATAACGGTTCCCAATGTCGAAATAGACCGAATCGGTGCCGAAAAAGGTGGGGTTGTCAGGACTAATTTGGGTGTTGGTGGCAAATGCGATCGCATTATTGGGTTCATTAATCTCGCCGAAGGGGATATCGGTGCGGGTATCGACTAGGCCAAAGCTACCGCCACTGTAGTCGGCAACTATCTCGTATCCTTCGCCCGCAGCTAAACTAAAACTCGCCGTTTCCCCTATTTCCGTTTCGCCATCATCAGCAATGGGTAGGTTTACCAGCGTTGTATATTCTGTCATTCGCAGGTCAAACCCGCCGTCACGCACTGCGGCAATCTCCCCACCTTCTACGGAGATACCTGCTAGATCAAACTCATTTAGGTTCGGGGCATCGACTGAAACTAGCAGCCCTCCTTCGGGGATTACTCCTCCAGTAACATTAAACGCATGAGCTGAAACTGTTCCTTCATCTTCAATTAGATAATTAGGGCCAGTAAATAAACTTACTTGTATCATTCAAAAAAATCTCCTTTTAAATTTCAGCTTCAAAAGCTATTCCTTCATCAATAAATCCAGGGAAGTTAGCCCGAATATTGTCAGCCTCTTCTCCTGTGGCATAGAGATAAGTTCCTGGAACATCAGAATTCTGGAACCTGGAGAAAGAAGTTTCCTCACTAGAACCCGCTCCATAAACATAGAAAGCAATACCTTGATCGGTAAAGGCGCTAGAGAAATTAGGATCAGCATTGATACTAGCTAGCTCTTCTTCTCCCACATACAAGAAAGTCCCTGGTAATTCATTACTTTCTAATCGATTCAAAGCAATTAAATCATCATCAGGCGCGATCGCGGCACTGAAAGCCACACCCTCTTCTACGAAACCAGGTAAAGTAGCACGGATATTATCTGCCTCTTCCCCTGTGGCATAGATATAAGTCCCAGGAATACTAGAATTTTGGAACCGAATAAA
>JBCCYD010000276.1:0-7991 GCA_039190385.1 Cyanobacteria bacterium P01_F01_bin.143
CTCTATTTTATAAAATTGTTGAATTTATTTTTTGGCGAGTAAGGCCAATATAAATTAGAGGGTTTTTTTTATGTTTTCGAGAGTGTCAGAAAAACGGGCCCATTTTCTAAGATGGTTCCTGGTAATCTGTTGGATTTTATTAATTGCTTCTTTATTTTATGATCCCGTTTCTTCCTATCTTACCGAACCGCAGAATCAATGGAGTCCTCTACACATTACCACTGAATGTGTCGTGATCTTTCAAGGAGAATGTTTGCGAGATCAGCCATATAGTCTGGGAACAACAATTTTTTGGGGATTAGTCATACCCAGTGCCGTAATGTTGTTATTAATTTTTGGTCATGAAACATGGCGACGGATTTGTCCTTTGTCCTTCTTATCTCAGATCCCCCGAGCTTTAGGTTTTCAGCGTAAGCGCAAGATCGTCAATAATCGCACAGGTAGGGTTCGCTACGAATTAGCCAAAGTTGCTAGGGATTCTTGGTTGGGGCGCAATCATTTGTATCTTCAATTTGGACTTCTATGTTTAGGTTTAGTATTAAGAATTCTCTTTCTGAATTCCGAGCGTTTACTTTTGGGGTCTTTCTTGATTTTGACTATTTTTGCGGCGATTACAGTTGGTTATTTATTCGCTGGCAAAAGTTGGTGTCATTATTTCTGTCCGATGGCTCCTGTGCAAATGGTTTATAACGGGCCTCGCAGTCTTTTGGGAAGCCAAGCTCATCAAGATAAGAATCGAAAAATTACCCAATCTATGTGTCGGACAATCGACTCTAAGGGAAAAGAAAGAAGTGCTTGTATTGGCTGTCAATCGCCTTGTATTGATATTGATGCGGAGAGATCTTATTGGGAAGAACAAAACAAGCCCGGTCGGAAATTCGTTCAATATGGTTATCTAGGACTAGTAGCTGGATTTTATCTCTACTACTGGCTATATTCTGGTACCTTAAATTACTACTATTCAGGTATTTGGACTCATGAAGAAAATCAGTTAGCCAAACTGTTTGCTCCTGGATTTTATCTGAACGGACACCTAATTGCCATTCCTAAGATAATTGCGGTTCCTTTAACTTTGGGTTTGTTTGTCGGAGTAAGTTATTTTCTTTTGCGCTGGCTGGAAAAAACTTACAAAGCTCATCTCATTCGCAAGAAGCAACTTGTAAAGCAAGAACAAATCCAGCATCGTATTTTTTCCCTTTGCACCTTCATCGTTTTCAATATTTATTTTCTGTTTGGTGGTCGTCCGATCCTTCAGCTATTTCCCGAGATTGTCGAACTAGTCTTTAATGCTTTTGTAATACTCGTTAGTAGTTTATGGCTATATAAGACTTGGGGGCGGAATGCACAGACTTATAGGAAAGAAAGCTTTGCTCACAGTTTGCGTCGTCAACTACAAAAAATTCCCGTCGACTTCTCGAAATTCCTAGATGGTCGTGCGATCGCAGATCTCAATCCCGATGAGGTTCATGTTCTGGCCAAGATACTACCAAGCTTTAACCAAGAAAAAAGCTTGAAAGTTTACAAAGGACTTTTGCAAGAGCTATTAGAGCAGGGTAATGTGGATTCTGCGAGTAGTATGGAAGTTTTGGGTAAGATTCGCCAGGAATTGGAAATAACTGAGGAAGAACATTTTGCTGTTCTCACTGAATTGGGAACTGAACATCCTAGTTTACTTTATCCTCTCAAGCAGCATAGCTTAGAAGATCAGTTACGCCTAGAAGGTTATCGACAAGCTTTGGAACCCCAAATACTGGAATTATTGGCAAAAGGTTTCACTCTAGAGCAGGCAGTTAAGAATATAAAAAGGCACATTGATATTTTGAATCAGGATTACACTATTACTTTTGAAGAAAAACAACAAATCCTAGAGGAAATTTGGCTAAGCTGGATATCTTCTTCCTCTGGTCAATGGTCATCTCCTCGATTTGAAACATCAGATGTTTACTAATGGCTAATGGCTAATGGCTAATGGCTAATGGCTAATTGTTAATGGCTCACGAATTCGAGAGCCATTAACGAGGGTGGTAATTTCGTTGGGTTACGCTATCGCTAACCCAACCTACGACTATGTATTTAGATTTCCCAAAAGTTACGAAAACGTTACTTATTGCTTATAGCATTATATAATTTAGTGTAAGCAAGAGTAGGCTATCAGCGATTAGCAATTAGCCATTAGCAATTAACAATGAACTATTTCCCCATCCGCGCTATTTTTTCTTTAACAACTAAACTCATTAGAGAGCGCATTAACAATAGAAACCATAGTCCAGATAAACCAAACATCACAAAGGCTAAAACTTTATAGGAATTTACAAAAAACATAGTTCCTGAGAGGAGAGTAAATCCTGTTAAACAAGTAAAAATTAGACTTTTAATTCCCAATTGAATAAGTTTTAAACTACGATCGCTTTCAACAGAACGAACCCTAACTTGCAATTCTCCTAATTCCAATCGTGACTCTAATCTTTGAATGGACAATTCTGTACTGCTGGGCTGATTAAATTTCTGTGTAACTAAATCTTTGGTTTGTCTGGCTACCGCACCTAAAATATTCGTGGGTTTTTGCGAAAAGGCCATACTTTTGAGAAAGGGTTGGGCCGCAGCCAAGAGATTATATTGAGGATCAAGAACTCGGGCAATGCCATCGAGAGTGGTCAGAGATTTAATAATAAAGGTCATCTGAGGTGGCAAGCGAAATGGCTGTTGTTCGAACATGAGATAAATTTCATCAGTCAGTTGTTCAAAGGCCCTAACATCTATGGGTTTATCCCGAAATTCTCTGAGGAGGAAAGATACCATTTTCTTTATGGGCGTCATATCGGAAACCGGTTCAATCAATCCCATATAAATTAAGGTTTCAACTACTTCGTTGGTATCATTTTTTAACACAGCAAAAAAGGTTTTTACCATCTGATCTTTTGCGATCGCCTTAACTTCTGCCATAGTGCCAAAGTCATAAAAAATAATTTCTCCTTTGGTGGTAACTGCCATATTTCCTGGATGGGGATCGGACTGGAAAAAACCATCCTCTAATAATTGTTTGAGATAGCAAGTAATTCCTAGTTGAATTACTTCTTTGGTATTGACTTTATTAGCTTCTAAGGTTTGGCGATCATCAATTTTTATCCCTGGCAAATATTCTAGGCTCAAAACTTTGCGAGTTGTATATTGCCAATAAACTTTAGGCGAAATTACTTTTTGATATTTCTGAAAATTTTCCCGAAAGCGCTCAGCATTTTTCCCTTCATGAATATAATCTATTTCTTGAAAAAGTAATTCAAAAAATTCTTGGTAAATAGCTTCTAGATTATATTTTTTTAAACCCTTAGAAAACCGATTAATAAATCTTACTAAACGATGTAGGATTTCAAAATCTAGATTAAATAATTGCTCTAGTCCTGGACGTTGAACTTTAACAACAATATCTTCTCCAGTATGGAGTCTTGCCTTATGTACTTGCCCTAGACTAGCAGCAGCGATCGGTTTGGGATCAAAATCACGAAATAAATGATGAATCGATTTGCCTAATTCCTTTTCCACAACTGCGATCGCCTGCTCTGAGGCAAATGGGGGCACGCGATCTTGTAATTGACTAAATTCCTGAACATATTCTAGGGGAATCAAATCAGCACGAGTTGAGAGAGCCTGACCAATTTTAATAAAGGTTGGGCCCAGATTTAAGAGATTTCTGACTAGCCATTTAGCTCGTCGAGTTTTTTGTTTAGAGGAGTTGTTGCCAATTAGATTATCCCACCAGAGAGATGAGAGAAATTGGAAAGTGATAAAAAAAGTTTTAACTTGTCTTATAAAAGGAGAATAGCTATTGTCGGACCAAGATAACAGATGTTTTTTTTTCATTCAGAATTCAAAATATAGAATTCAAAAATATTTTAAGCTTGTTTAATCTGAGGTAATTTTACTGTAAAAATTGTTCGAAAAACTTCTGAGTTTTCTAATGGTTTACTAGTGACAGAAATACTACCATTAAGATGTTCCACTAAATATTTTACTAAAGCCAGGCCCAAACCGGTACCAGGAACCGCGCGATCGGTGACGCCTTTACCGCGACGAAATTTATCAAAGATATAGGGTAATTCATCTTCGGCAATTCCTGGACCATCATTGCTGATCGCAATTTCAATTTCTTTACCCTTAAGGGTCTGATTGCTATTAGCCGATAAACTAACTGCCGTATCAGGTTCGGCATATTTACCTGCATTTAGGAGTAATTCATTGAGAATATGATTAAGACTATCTAAATCAGAATAGAAACTTAACTTTGATTCGGAAAAATGAGTTTCTAAGGTTAATCCGCGATCGCGATGCCATTTTTCCGAGAAAGACTCGGCCAACTCATCAGCAATCTGAGTAAAATCTAATTCTTGAGGATCAAAGCTTAACTGTCCTGATTCCACCTGTTGTAAGGTTAATAAATCTTTGATCAAATTATATTCACGATCCCATTCTTGTTCGAGAATATTGAGATACTTATCCCGCATCGTATCTGGCAGAGGTTGACGCAGCATTTTGATCGCCATTTTCATACTAGTCAAAGGAGTTTTCAGCTCATGAGACATGCTACTAAGAAAATCGTCTTTCAACTCATTAAGCTGTCGTAGCTGTTGAATCTGCTGACGCATTTTTTCTGACAGTTTCGCTTGAACATCCAGACTCCATTTTAGTTGAGCTGTTCTTTCTTCGACGATCGATTGTACTTGATTAAGAGTTCGATGATGGAGCATCGCAATACTCATTTGAATAGCAATCCAGCTAATTAACTCAACCTCATCCTCTGTCCAATCGTAGGGATGATCTCTTTCTAAGACAAAAAACCCTAAAACTAAAGCTGGCTGGGATTCACTGGTATTTTTCCCCATCAAAGGAACCATTAACAAGGACTCTGACTTATCAGCGTTCACCCCATCAGGGAGTAATTCAGCTGCTAAATCAGGGAAATTTGCCCCTTGATTGACAATCAAAGCATTGGGCGTTTGGGCAAAAGCTTTTTGACACCAAGTAGAATCTGACAATTTAAACGAAAAATCTTCCCACAAAGAAATTTGGGCTTCACCAGACCAATCATAGGCAACTTGTGCTGTCGCTTTTACACCTTGTTGACGAGCTCGATGGCTAAATAAAGGGTCTCGATACTTCAAAGTTAAAACCTTTCCCCGATCAATCCGTAGTACTTGACCAATTTCTGACAATACAAGATTGAATAAAAAATCCAAGTCGGAATTATGAGAGATCTCTTGACTCAGACGACTCAGTAAATTTTGATACTGAGTTTTGATTTGCGCTTTTTGTTGTAATTGCACGTGGGAAATTGCGATCGCCATTGAATCTGAAACTTTTTCTAACAATTGTTTTTCGGAATGAGTCCATTTGTAAGCATGGGATTGCAACAAAATTACTGCCCCATTAGCTTTACCTTGAAAGCTCGTTATTATGTTAAGAGATGTTTTGGCAAAACAACTTTCATTAAAGATATCGGTACTAAAAGAAAGATTAGATTTTGCGGGATCTTCAGAAATTGCTGATTTTAAAAATATAGAATCTGACAATAATGTGGATAGATGCTCTTTTTCTGCTATAGTAAGAATCTTATTTTGCCAAAAGCCAAACTCCAAATTTTTAGCAGAATCAATATCACCAGCAAAAATGCCGCAAGCATCCACTTCAAACAAATCCGCCATTATTGAAGCAAGATTATTGAGGGTTACTGAGACATGGGAGTTAGAGACCACTTTCAATATGCGGTTTTCTATCTGGTGAGATTTTAGTAAATGTTGCATCTTCTACGCCAAGTGTTCCTGATTCATAGGCAAGGAAAATAAGATGTCGTTTAAACGCTGAGGATGACAGTTTTACTTTTGAATTAAATTAATCAAGTTTCTGCTCATCTGCCCCACCGTCTTCAATCATCCTTAGATCCCTGCTCTATAAAAAGGAAAGATATTAATCAGCTGTTCTAAACTACTTCCTTATAGAGTTAGCATTCCCATTTTCGTCAAATTTATACCAAAATTATCATAGTACTTTTGTTTTAGCAGACAAGACAGTAGAAGCTTTACCTTAATCTATTGTTGAGGGAAGATAATGAAATATTAATTATTGTTCACCATTTTCTGAATAGGATTGCGAAGCCTTGGCCTTTCTCTGGGTAAAAGGTAGTAATTTACTTGCTTCTTCTGCGGCTAAAGGACGACTAAACCAAAAACCTTGCATCTGTATACATTCTTGGCTTCTTAAGAGTTCAATTTGTTCTTCGGTTTCTACTCCTTCAGCCACAATTCTTAAATTAAAACCCTTACCTAAAGCCACCATTGCCGAAATAATCGCTAAATCTTGAGTATTGTTGGTCAGGTTTTGAATAAAATCTCGATCCAATTTTAGAGTATCAAAAGGAATTTTTTTTAGCCTTTCTAAAGAAGAAAAACCAGTAGCAAAATCATCAATAGAAATATGCAAACCAATATCTTGTAATTGAGATAAAATACCCCGAGAATATTCAATATCTTGCATCACCGCACTCGCAGATATTTCCAACTCCAGTAAATGGGGTTCTAAGCCAGTTTCCTCTAATATTTGTTTAATTATTAACGGTAAATTAGGTTGGGTAAATTGGAGAGGAGAAAGATTAACGGAGATTCTTAATGGTGGCAATCCTTGAGAATGCCATTCTTGATTCTGTTGACAAGCAGTTCTAATCACCCATTCTCCAATGGGAATAATTAATCCTGTTTGTTCTGCTATAGTAAGAAAACTACCCGGAGAGACTAGTCCCAATTCTGGATGCCTCCAGCGTAAAAGAGCTTCTATTCCCTGAATATTTCCATTACTAACATCAATTTGTGGTTGATAAAAAAGGACAAATTCTTCCTTTTCCAAAGCATGGTGTAAAAAATGCTCTAATTTTAATTGTACCATCGCTTGGGAATTCATATTTTCACTATAAAACTGATAGCTAAGATCACTAGTCTTCTTAGTACGAGATAAAGCAATATCAGCATTTTTAAGTAATAGCTCTACATTATCTCCATCTTGGGGATAAATTGCAATTCCCATCTTAACGTCAATATGCAATTTATGATCTTTGAGTTTAAAATCTTGTGCTAAAGAATCGAGAATTCTCTCACTAACTTTAGCTGCTTCTTCAATAGCAATAATTATCGGCATCAGAATAATAAAATTATCCTCTTCCCAATGAACTAGAGTATCTTCAGAACTTAAGGCTGACTTGATTCTTTCCGAAAAACTTGTGAGTAATAAGTTACTTATTTCAATAGTTAGAGAATTTTTAATTACGGGAAATTCATTGATTTTTACTGATATTACAGCAAGTAACTTATCATTACGAGCCGCATTGATTACTGCCTTATCTAATTGTTCTAAGAATTTTAGAGGTTTAGGAATAATCGCAAAGGCATTATTCCCAGTCGTATTATTATTTTCCTGAAATTGTTGACTATTATTATTGTTGATCAACAAGAGTAATATTATTGAGCTATCTTGACTCTCTATCGTATGAATATCTAGACTTACGGTGACAACATTGCCATTTTTACCACGCAAACAATATTCTTCGATAGACAATGTCTTTTTAGCAAAAATATCTGATGAATCTTTTAAGATATTCGATTTATCAAAAATCAAATTACCAATAGACATCGAAGTTAGTTCTTCTTGAGAATAGTCTAATATGTTGCAAGCAGATTCATTTACTTCTACTATTTTTTTACTGCTATAGTTTACGAGAATTATTCCTGTATTATCTCCCTGAGATGTAATATTATAAATAGCTTGTCTAAGCAATAATTTTTGTTCGGTATTTTTGTATTCACTAATATTATCTACATAACTTCTAATTATTTTGTTTTCTGGCAAATAGTAAGCTGTAAACTCGAAGAAGTCGCCAAGGCTAAAATATCCGAACTGGAATCGTAGGTATTCCCCGCCCTATAGCGCAACCAGTCTCGACCTCCAAGAAC
>JBCCYD010000277.1:0-7976 GCA_039190385.1 Cyanobacteria bacterium P01_F01_bin.143
CGACTTCAATAGAAATTGAGTCTGCTTTTGTCAATCTTGGTTCCTTTGATCAGGGTTCGGTTTTTTTGGGCAAATGGTGTGGTCAAACTCCCTGGGAATTTCATCCCGATGGAGACGAATTTCTCCTAATTTTAGAAGGAAATCTTTTAGTTACCTTGCTAAAAGACGACTATTCCCAAGAAATCTTGATGGATAAAGGCTCAACCTGTATTATTCCTCGTGCTATTTGGCATCGTAGTCGAGCAGATTTTCCTGTTACCTTACTAGCTATTATTGGCTCACAGCATGGTGCAGTTTCTTTTGCTCAAGATCCAAGAGTGCAAAATTGATGTGATTGATTGCAAAATTCTGGAGATCTGATGTCTAATCAATTAAACCAAAAATTAACAGGTGTTCCTCGTAGGATGTTGATGACTACTCGCGCTCGTGTCGAAGAACAGCAAAGAGCAGACAAGTTACTAGAAGATCCAACGATCGCGCAATGGTGGCAGTATTTGGAGTGGGATTCCCAACTTGATAGTTTTTACACTTCTATGGCTCAACTCAGTTGGGTAGTCAGAAGTAAAATATGCGATCGCATTACCGAAAAACATTTAACTAATAATCCTGATGCCTTAGTCATTGAGCTTGGCGCGGGGTTATCAACTCGTTATCATCGCGTCGGCCAAAACTGTCGTTGCTGGCTAGATTTGGATTTACCATCGGTAACTGCTCTGCGTCGTCAACTGGATACAGAAAGCGATCGCCATCGATTTTTAAGTTATTCAGTGATGGACTTTGACTGGCTCAACGAAATTCCTGATTGTAATCCAGAAAGCCTACTAATTATTGCTGAGGGTTTGTTAATGTATTTCGAATTAGAACAGGTGAGAGATTTTGTTAATCATCTGCAAACAAGGTTCTCTGGTGCAACTCTCATATTTGATGTTGTTGGTTTTTCTCCCAAAAGTAAAGGAGCAAAGCAATTTGCGAGCTTGGGCGCACCTCTAAAATGGTTTATCAAAAACGAAAAAGATATCGAAGAATTGGGTTTGTCTTTAGTTCAAGTCAAATCATTAGTTCAAGAAAACTGTCGCTATCCCAATCGGATTGGCTTCTATCGCTGGATACCCTGGCTTAGTAAATTATCATTTCTCCGCAATGCTTCACTAATTGTAGAAATCACAATCTAAATCAAGACTCATTACTCCTTACTCCTTACTCATTATTACCCATTACTCATTACTCAAAAAGCATGGCTAACAACTATTCAGTAACAAATCTAGTATCCAATAACCCAAATAATAATCCTCAACTGCTTGACCCTTACACTGGTTTAGGCTGGGGTATCGCTATTCGTCCTGCGGGTTTTGGCGGTCACTTTTGGGTTAGCAATAGTGCTACTGGCATCAGCACAGAATATGTAGGGGATGTGGGTGGTATTCCCCTTTACCAAGATGATCTGAAAATAGTAGAAGTTACTCCTGCTCCAGGCAATCCTTTTGGGGTTTCTGGCCCTACGGGTCAAGTATTTAACGGTTCTGGTGATTTTGTAATTACCCAAGATCATCCCAATGGCGAAATTACAGCACCGAGTAAATTTATCTTTGTGGCTACTGATGGCAGTATTTCTGGCTGGACAGAACGACGCAACGAAGATGGCTCCTTCGATCGCCCGTTGGAATCAGAAGTAGTAGTAAATAAATTATTTGATTCGATTTATTACGGCGTAGCAATTACCAATTTTGAAACCGATAATCTTCTCTATGCTGCGGATTTTGGCTTTACTCCCGATATTGAAGTTTACGATGCAGAATTTAACGAAGTTACCGAACAGTTTGAGTTTCTCAATCCTTTTGCCGCCGAAGGTTACGCCGAATACAATATTCAATTAATTGATAATTCTCTGTTTGTCGCCTATGCCCAACCGAATCCCGAAGCTCCAGGAGATGAAGTGATCGAACCAGGATTAGGTCGTATTGCCGAATTTGATCTTGACGGTAATTTAATTGCTACTTGGGACGATGGCGGTTTACTGAATGCTCCCTGGGGATTTGTCTTAGCACCTGATGATTTTGGCGACTTCAGTAATGCCTTGTTAGTCTCGAATTTTGGTGATGGCACGATTGTCGCTTTCGATCGCGAAACCAGAGAACCGATTGATTATCTCAGAGATGATGCAGGGGAGCCGGTCATAATAGATGGTCTTTGGGGTTTAACCTTTGGTAATGGCGCTAGCCTGGGAGAAAGTAATGATCTCTATTTTGCGGCAGGCAATGATCTCGGTGACAACGCAGGAGACGGCGTCTTTGGCAAAGTGGAAGTGACAGAGGATCTCGACCCAATTCCTGAAGGAGGTGACCAAACAATTACAGGTACTCCAGAAGATGATCTTTTCACTATCGGCGGGGATAATAACGTCATTGTTACCGATGCGGGTAATGATGTGATTACAGCTCGTGGGGACAATCAAACTATCGAAGCAGGAGACGGAGATAATATTATCGCGATCGGTAGTGGCTTGGTTAACGCCGGAGATGGCAATAATTTTATAGTTGCAAGTAGCGGTTCGGCTAGTGTTAATACAGGAGCCGGTGATGATAGTGTTAATTTAGTCCAAGGTAATTTGGATGTTAATGCTAGAGAAGGTGATAACCATATTATTTCGGGAGACGGCGATGATGTGATCTTAGCTGGTTCAGGAGATGATACGGTTCATGCGGGCGCAGGTAATAACATTATTAATGTGGGAGAAGGCGATAATCTCATTAATTCAGTTCTTACTTTAGGGGCACTGCCGCTATCGGTGGGAAATAGTACGATTACCACAGGTTCGGGTGCCGATACTTTTGAAATCGCTCCAGGAGCAGGGGTTGCCACGATTACTAATTTTGACCCGAGCGATCGCTTTGATTTGAAAGGCTTCAAACCTGATTTTTCTGGAGTGATCGCCTTTAGTGATTTAACGATTTCTCAAGAGGGAGCCGATACGGTTATTCAACTGACGGGTACGGATGATGTTTTGGCAGTCTTACAAAATACCGATGCCAGTACCGTTAATGAGCTTAACTTTCGTGAGTTGAATATTGTTAATTTTACAGAGATAGAATCGAACGATACTCTTGCAACTGCTACTCCTCTAGGGGCGATCGATGCTAATAATTCAGCGGTGGTCATCGGAGCGCTAGCTTTTGATTTTGAAAATAACCCAGGAGTGGACGAAACTGAAGACGTTGACCTGTATAGTTTTGAGCTGAATGCTGGGGATACAGTCGCGATCGATCTAGATCAAACAGGCGATCGCCCTACAGACTTTGCCGAATTAATTTTATTCGATGCCGCAGGTAATCTTCTGGCTCAGGGTGGTGTCTTTAATCCCGGTCCAGACGATGCTTTTACTTCTTTTCTACCCTATATTGAATACACAGCCGAAACTGCTGGCACCTATTATGTAGGAATAAGTTCAACGTTCAACTTTTTCTACGATCCCAATACTCCCGGTTCAGGTAATGGAGATGCTTTCCGCGAATTTGACTTTGATATCGGTAGTTACGAACTAGAGGTAAATCTATTAGGGAACGAACCTATCACCACAATTCCCAGAGAAGTAACCGAACCAACCGCAGATGCTCCCGTAATTTCATTTAATACAATTACGGCTACCTACGGATTAAATGAAGTTATCATCTCGCAAGAATTAGTCGAATCAGTGGATGAAGTCTCCCCGGAAGCAGGTACGGGCGGTGCCACAATTACTTTGGTTTTAAGTACTGAAGGAGACATTCCCCCAGAAGGACTTGATGTAGTTATTAATAGCGATGTCAAGCTAGAAGATTACGTCTTCTTATTTGAGCCTTTTGTCAGAGGCGCTGAGATTTTGGGAGCCGAAGTTGATGAAAATGGTGAACCCACAGGAATTCGTTTGAATCTAACAGAAAATAATGCTGTCCTAAATTTAATCCTGCAAGATAAACCAGAAAACGAAACCGATGGCGTTGAGCAAGCAACCTTTACCCTCGAACCTGGTGCCTATGAAATCGCTCCTGATGCTGGTAGTTCGACAATAACTTTTTATGACAGTATAGAGACTGTCCCTGCGCCCACTATTGAACCAGTAGTTAGCTTAGAACTTAGTAATAGTGATTTAATCGAAACTGAAGGCAATCAAGCAACCTTTACCTTTAACCTCAGCGAGCCACCGCCAGAGGAAGGAGTTGTCGTTTATGTCAATACCGCAACTACCGCAGGACCAGAATTTGTCGAAGGAGAAAATTTCCCAGGTTTAGGTCAGTTTAATGTTTTTGATGCCGAGATCACAGGGGGCGTATTCCCTTCTTCTAACTTTACCTCTAGTGGATTTTATTTCCGAATTACCGAACAAACTGCTACGATAACGGCTGGTTCTTTCCCCGACTTTACTATTGAAGGTATTCAAGAATTTAATTTCTTCCTTGAAGAAGGCGTGGGTTATCAAATTGACCCGAATGTTAATTCGGTAATTGTAAATATTGCCGATGGCCCTGAATCACTACCATTGTTAAGTTTAGCGACTTCACCCGAAATTTTAGTCGAATCAGAAAACACCGTTAGTGTTCATAACTTCAATCTTACTAATACCCCATCAGAAGGCGGCATCTTGGTTACTGTCACTGCCGAAGGTTTAGAGGAATTCGATGCTAGCACTATTGAAACTACTGGAATTTCAGGGGATGTGCAAATTTTAGAAAGTTTGCCTCTGCAATTAGGCTTTACGATGATCGAAGCCAATGCCAGTATCAGTTTAGCGATCGCTGATGATGGGGAAGCTGAAGGTTTAGAAACTGCAACTTTTACGCTGAATCCAGGGGAAGATTATGTAATATCTGGCACCGCTAATGAAGGTATTTTCCAAATTGTCGATACCACAGAACAAGTTCCGCCCCCAGCAAACGAAACAGAATTCAATAACACCATTGATACCGCCATTTCTGTAACTCCCACTTTGGGAAACACTACTGTTATTGCAGGAGCTATGGACTATGACATCTTTAATTTCGATCCGACGACTCCTCCCTATGATGATTCGGAAGATGTTGACATGTATAGTCTTGAGCTGTCAGCTGGTCAGACTGTAACTATTGATGTGAATGCCAATTCTGCGGAAAATGGTATTGATTCGCTGCTCCATTCTGTGTTACGAGTTTTCGATGGTTCGGGCAATGAACTTGCCGCATCGGCTCAGGTAGCAACTCCTAATGATCTAGTCGCTGGTCAAGGTGATGCTTTCTTAGAATTTACTGCTACAGAGTCAGCTACCTATTATGTCGGTATCAGTAATGTGGGAAATAATGATTATGATCCTAATGTCCCAGCTACTGGTAGTGGATGGACTGTTAGAGGTGTAGCGGAACCAGGAGCCTATGAACTTAGTTTTGAACTGAGTGATATTGGTAGCAATATAGTATTAGATACTCCCTTCGTAAGATTCCAAAATTCTAGTATTCCAGGAACTTACGTCTATGCCACAGGAGCCGAGGCCGATAATATCAGAGTAAATCTACCTGGTTTTGTCGAAGAAGGTGTCGCGTTTAATGCCGCGATCGCGTCTCATGATGAGTTGATTGCTTTGACCCGATTGGAAAATAATCAATTACCTGGAACATTCCTATATGTAGGTGATGAAGAACTTGCAAATATTAATGCAGATCCCAATTTCTCCAATGCCTTTACTGAGCAAGGTATTGCTTTCTATGCCTATGGCGCAGGAGTTGGAGAGGAAACACCATTTAATCGCTTCCAAAATACTGATGTCCCTGGTACCTATCTCTATGCGGCAGGTGCAGAAGCCGATGCAATTCGAGCAGACTCGCCTAATTATATTGATGAGGGAATTGCTTTTGAAGCTTTGATTTAAGGCGTTCCTAATATTAAACAATTTGTTAGGGAACTTGTTTAATATTAATTTGGAAAATACATAAAACAAATAAAATTCCCTAGTAGTGGCGAACGGCCGTTTGCCACTACTCAATATCAGTAGATCCAAAAATTATTTTTTTGATCTACTGAAACTCGGACCAGAATTCTCTCAAATATATTTGATAATCTTCTTGATTTAGGCTACTATGTGAGCATAAATTATTGAGAATTATTATCAAATTTTAGTGGATAAAGATGAAATAATTTTTTCGGGGAAAGAAGCCATTGAACTGAGTGAAGCAGAGTTTAATGATGCTATAAAAGAAGCCAATTCAGGAACTGTAGAATTAGATTCATCCCAGCTAAATTCTGTATTTTCTTCCTCAGAATCCGAACTTGCGATCGCAGAGTTGAACCAAGCATATAATCATCAAATGCGATCAGATCCTAATGAATCATTGCTAACGCTTCCACCTTCTTTAGGCAAGGGTTATATAAAGGGTATTCGGCTACGAGATGGGTTAGAGTTAGGTGTGCAAGATTATATCCTTGAAAAAGACTTGTTGGTAAATGGTCAAAACCAATCTTTGCCAGCTTCTTGTGCCAGCATGACATTTTGCCTTTCAGGACAGTTTAGTAGTACTTTTCCTGGTGCTCAATCTACTATCACAATGAAAGCTGGAGAAGCTAGTTTTTATACCACTCCCTACGCTGCGGGAACTGTTAATTTTAAAGCAGCAGAGCGCATCCATTTTGTAGATATTACCCTTTCTCCAACTCTAGTGCTTAGTTTGATCGGCGAAGATTTGGCTAAATTACCTCCGAATTTACGAGAAGCAATTGAGTCAGGTGCCTCAGAATTTTTGGTTCATATTTGTGATACTTCTAGTGAAATTTCTCAGGTGCTGCAAAAAATTGTTCGCTGTCCTTACCACGGAAAAATCCGCAGCGTTTATCTCGAAAGCCAAGTTTTAGAGATATTTGTCCTATATTTTAGTCAATTTTTTCAGTCTTCTCCCTCGCTATTGCCCGATTCCCTTAAGCCTCAAGATTTTGAAAGTCTGTATCGCGGTAGAGAAATTCTCAGGCGAAATTTAATGACCCCACCATCACTTGCTGAATTATCTGTACAGGTAGGTCTAAGTGAGCGCAAGCTTCAGCAAGGATTTCGGAACCTATATGGAACAACTGTGTTTGGTGTTTTGCATAACGATCGCATGGAGCGAGCGCGTCAGCTCTTAGAAACTAAGCAAATGAGTGTCAGTGCGATCGCCGATACAGTGGGAATTTCTCATCGCGGCTATTTTGCTAAGGCATTTAAGAAAAAGTTTGGGAAAACTCCTAGAGAATATATGAAAAGCTCAAGTAAATAGACACTTATAATTATCATGACAATAAAACTTTCATTTAATGATATTCAATGGAATGACAATAACTCGACATTTTCCTTCATTTGCGGTACTTTACGGACATATGCCGCAACTGCGGTCCAATTATAAGTTATGCAGAGATAGGAACCGCATGATCACTAGAACCGGCAAGCACTTCAGCCCAATGCCAGCGATAGAAAGGCTACTGTATAAGAAATTTACTTTTAGCGTGCGTGGGGCGTCAAAGATCGCAACCGCCTTTTGGGTTCTGGTTGCTGTGTTGGTCTACTTTGGTGTTGGAAGCAGTATACAAAATGGCTATGAGTTCTTGGCAGGGGGTATTGCTGTTATCAGTGTTAATCCCGTCGCCATTGGCCTGATTGCAGTTGGCCATTGCTCGGTAGGGCTGATTGCAGTTGGTGGGTTTTCCTGCGGTCTGTTTTCTATAGGTGGTTTATCCATTGGCCTTCTTGGCAGTATTGGTGGAATATCGATTTCATATTATTCACTTGGCGGTCTTAGTATTGGAATGTTCTCTAATGCTGGTGATGGCATCTCAATCGGTTATTACAAGGCAAATGGTAGGCAGAGAGCATTGGTCACAAGTTAAGGAATTAGGAAATTTGTCAAGGGGGAAGAAAAATCATGTGAAACTACCAAGCAAAGAAGAGTTGAGTAATTGTAATTGCCCATGAGTAACAACCGAAAACGTTGCCTTGACCATGCAAAAAA
>JBCCYD010000278.1:0-7950 GCA_039190385.1 Cyanobacteria bacterium P01_F01_bin.143
ACAATTTATTATCTCTTGGGGCAAGATAGCAATATCAATAAAACTTAACCATTCTTTAACTTCTTTTTCTGTACTGACTTGAATGAGTGAAAGAAAAGACCAAGTAGGGAAAAAGGGAATAGACCATTTGGAAACATTCTTAATATGCTTAGAATGCCATTTTACATTGTTCAAATTTAGTGGAAGAGCACCTTCTTCCAAAATACGTAATGATTCAAAAGCTGGACGAAATTCTGGGTATAAGTTCTTACTGCCAAAATAAAAAGTTCTATTGATGTCACTAGAGAGGAACCCTCTTTTTTCCTCTGTCTGTTTTTGTGGTTTTGGTGTTGGTCTATCGACAGCTTGTTCTAAAAATTTAATCTCAGTATTAGGATTACAATAATATTGTGCTAATTTTTCCCAACGATATAAATATGTTTGACGAGAATTATTTTTATCTTTATCTTTGTCTTTTATTTTATTTAATTCTATTTGGTCTTCAATTTCTATTAAGAATCGCATAGCCCAACCTTCTTGAGACAAAAGAGAATAGTCTAAAGAATCTGGTTGAATACAGGAACGTATGTTATTTAAAGTTTGTTTTGCTATTCTTTGAGCATCTTGTAAATTACCAAGTTGAGCTATTACTGATGCTCTTTTAATTTGCCACCAATCAGAAATAGTTTTTGATCCCCATGCGGTTACTATAGAAACAACTAGATAATGTTCTAAACGATATAGATGAAATAAGCATCGTTCATAGTACCAGCGAGATTGCCATTCGGAATTTTGATTAACTATATTTTCTAATCTATTCAACCATAAATAAAAAGATTTTTTATCGTGATTATCTCTTGCCGCTCTCAACAAAATAAAAGCTAATTCTATCCAAGCCTTTTGTATTTTTTCCCAGTCCCAATCATTTTTCTGATATTTTTCTTGGTCTGGCGTAATACTGGCTTCTTTTAAATCAATCAAACTCGGATAAGGATTGAATTTCTCAATTACTTCTGTTATTTGTTCTACCCACTCTTCAAATATTAGTGGTGTTAAGGTTTTTTCTAATCGCCAATTCAATTCATAGAGTAATAATAAATTATTAGGCGAAGATATTTCATCCAACGAATTAAAAATTAGTTCAATCCATTCTTTTGTATAACGCCAGAGTCGATCTCTATATTGTTTGGGTAAAATAACCCAGCTATTATATTTTATGTATTCTTGACGATTCTTCTGCCAGGCATTTAATAGAAATTGAACCCCTTTATTTGATAAGAAGTATAAAAATTCATTTTTCCAAGTCAAAAGTTGATTACTTTTAATTTGAGCAAAAGAGGAATAACCAGGACTAGATAATGACTCTAATGGTGGTGGAATATCGGGTAATCCTTCACTAGGTTCCCATCTGGCTTGATTAGTTCTTATATTATTCATATTTTATAACCAATTTATAAGATCTGGCGATTGCCCATTCATCAAATTGAGTAATAACCACTCTAAAGCTTTTGAATACCTTAGATTTCCGTATGTTGATTTAGGAAATAATGGAGATAAATTTATAGTAGTTACTTTTCTTGTTTCAAGTATCTTTCGTTGATAATCAGATATATTAAGAAGACCACAAAGATAAATCGGTGGGCTATATTCATTTAAGTTAGTCCTAACCCATTCGATCCACTTTAAAAAATTTCTATCATCTCCAGAAAATCCAATTAAACAAAAAGCATTCTCCATAATTGATTGTTGAACAGTATTAACAAAGGGAGCAAATTTTTTTGGATAACTTTCATAATCTTCTTGAGTAAAAATAAATGGACGATAAGAATCAAAGCTGCCATGTAACTTAATAATCCGTGGCTTTATTCGACCTGGAATATCGGATGGATTATAGATAACATCATATTTGCGATCAAAAATAAATGTTCTTTCTAACAAAGTATCGTAGTTAGTGGTAAAAACATCTGACCACGGCAATGACAATAATAATTCGTGTAATCTACCAGGCTTATGTTGTTTATCTGGAATAGATTTAATTAAAAATTCTTCCAGTTTTTGTCTTCCGAAAATTTGCTCATACGCACTTGCTAACATTAAAGCATCCAAATTTTTTGGAATTCCATCAGAAGGTAAATCCTTTTTCATTTTTTCCGTTAATGTCCCCCAGAGAGGAAAATCAGGACTTGTCGGAGATATCTTGTCCGCATTACAGCTAAAACCAGAACCTACCATAACGGATGCTTGACCAAATTCTCTACCACACCAAAGACGTTGGCGTATTTGTTCTATATGATGTTGATCCGGAAAACACATTTAATATATAGAAAAGTTTTTTACATAAACAGTTCTAACTCATAAATACATTGACGACCAGCTAAATTATTTGTAAATATCGTTATTCATAAATAACTCTAGAATTTTCCAGAATATTTTTCTTACGTATCCAATTAGGACTTTGTTCTATTGCTCGCTTGGTAACAACATCTACAGGACGATTAAATAAATTACTCAGCTGCTCTTCAATCATATCAAGATCAAAAAAAGTTGTCTTTGCATTGTCAGCAAAACTAACTAAAACATCTATATCACTTTTTGCATTAAAATCATCTCGTAAAACTGAACCAAACAAACAAACTTCAACAATTTGCCATTGCTGACAAACTTTTTCTAATTGACTTGGTTTAATGTTGAGACGTTGATAAGGATTAGTAGACTTCATTTTGCCATAGTAGTTCTTTTCTGCGTTTTTTTAATTACTAGAGATATTATAGTGCGATCGCATTAACTATTCTGCAAACTAGAATATTTGGCAATTGGGTCAAAAGCTTTTGCTTCAGATGAAAACCGAGCTGAGAATGCTTTGCTTGACAACGTTGGCTAAAAGATATATTCTGAATACATGTATTAGGAATACATCTTTTAATTCAAAAATCTCATTATGCGACTAAGTCTTCAATCAGACTTTGCCTTGCGCCTTCTCATGCAGCTAGCAATTAATCCTGAACGCTTATGCACAATATCTGAAATGGCTGAGACCTTTCAAATTTCCAAAAACCATTTGGTAAAAGTAGCTCACCTATTAGTTCGGGAGGGATTTGTCGAGTCTGTGCGTGGTCGCTCAGGTGGTCTGAGAATGTCTAGGTCACCATCAATGGTGACAGTCGCTGAGGTTTTGCGGGTTACAGAAAATGAATTAGCAGTGCTCGAATGTCTTCAGGAAAGTGCTGAAAAATCATGTCCCATAGATGCTTGTTGCAAGCTAAAAATTGCTCTGGCAGAGGCAACTGAAGCTTTTTTAGAGGTTTTGGATGATTACACAATTGAAGATACTGTCAAAGGCAATCGAAAATTGAAGAGTATACTGGCTCTGCCAAAAGTTTTAGCAAGCTAACTATCAGTCTCAATGTATTTTAACTTTATTCTACGGAAGGACAAACAATAATGGCTAAGATAAGCGAATCTCCTGTTGTAGCAGGACAAGTCTTGGAATCACTAGACAAAGTGTTGGTCGTTTCTAAAACCGATCTCCAGGGTAATATTACCTATGCCAATGACCTGCTCTGTGAGTTAACTGGGTATACCCGCGAAGAACTTATTGGACAACCCCATAATGTAGTTCGACACAAAGATATTCCGAAGGAAGTATACAAAGACATGTGGGATACGATTCAAGCTGGTAAGATTTGGACAGGGGTATTTCCCAACGTAGGCAAAGGTGGTGTCCTTTATGTTGTCGATACAACTGTGCAGCCTATAACTAATGAGTCTGGGGAAATCGTCGAGTATATCAGCATAAGACGCGTTATCAATGATTTGATGGCAGACTTCGAGAGCATGGAGTTTTCTAAAGAAAAATATGACGAATATTATGGTGCGGATTAATGACGATTCAGAAAGATAATGTATTTGAACGTACAATATTGGCTTTTGGTTCGGAATCAGGAAACGCCGAGCGCATAACCAAAAGATTGTCCGCTAAGCTACAGCAACAATCGCAAGATATCAGTTACCGTAATCTTAATAGTCTAAATTTAGCAGAGCTGAACGCTAATGATCTTTTACTGGTGATCACTAGTACGTTTGGTGATGGTGCTCCTCCAGGGAACGCCAGGGCTTTTTCTAAAGACTTGGCGGCGATCGCAGAAGTCTGTCCATTCCAATACGCAGTATTTGGCTTAGGTGATGTTGAATATCCTAAATTTTGTCAATTCGGGAAAACTGTAGACATCAGTCTTGCAGAGAAAGGAGCTCGTCGACTAGTAAATCGTGTCGATGCCGATCTTGATTACCAATACTTTTTCTCCCATTGGGAGCAGTGCATCTCCGATATTATCGCGGGGAAAAGAAGCGATGGTCTGGGATTGAATTTAAAAGTAGAAGCCTACAGTGAAAGTTGTCCCTATTTGGCTACTATTGATAGCGTTGAGCAGATCAGTAGTAGCTCCGAAGGTATCTATCACGTTAATCTGAATATCCGCAACAGCGGTATGAATTATCGAGCTGGAGATTTACTATATGTATTGCCTGAAGATGACGCTGAACTCTATTCAGAGTTTTCGGACTGGTTTGGGCAAGATGAAGATATTTCTCTATTAGCGGGAAAGGAACTGCGCAGACTCAATAAATCATTACTGCGAAGTCTGGCAAATGCATCGGGTAACAGTCAACTCAAAGAAAACCTTAAAATCAAGAATAAATCTGCACTAGCAGATTATCTCTATGGGCGTGACTTGCTAGATGTCCTCAAAGACTGCGGTGAATCAGGTTTTATAAGTGTAGCAGCACTGGCTAATATCTTATCTTTGCGTAGAACACGTGTCTATTTAATTGCATCTTGTGGAGCTGCTGAAGGTGGTTCCAAGGATAATATTCATCTATGCGTTCGCGATGTTACTTATCAAGCATTTGGTCGTAATCATAATGGCTCGGCAAGTCATTCTTTGTGCCAAGCCAAGTCTGGTGATAAGTTGAAGATTTTTGTTCGGTCCAATCCAGATTTTTGGCTAGACTCAAAACAGAATTCTCCTGTTTTGATGATCGGTGAAGGAACAGGGATAGCACCCTACATCGGTTTTCTGAACGCGATCGCAAATGGGTCAAAAACGCGCGATACCATGTTGATCTTGGGAGAGCGATATCAGGCGAGAGAATATCTTTATCAATCTAAATTAACTGAATGGCTTGAAAAAGATGTACTCAATAGACTTGAAACTTCATTTTCACCGGATCAAGAAAATAATGATTTTATGCAAAAGGCGCTTCTAGATGCTGCCTCCGATATTTACCAAATGCTTGACAAGGATGGACATGTTTATATTTGTGGTAGCAAAAAGATTCTAGATAAACCCGTGGATAAAGCATTAAAAATGATAATACAAAATCACGAAGTATGTAGTGAATCCGAAGCAAACAAGCGTCTTCATCAACTTTATGAAGATGAGCGCATACACAAAAATATCTATTGATTTGAATCTATTGCTAAATTAACTACTTCTAACCCTGTCTAGTTTTCAATCTAGGCGGGTTTTAATGCTCTTAAACATATAATCTGTATTCTGATAAAGTATCAGGATTAATCAAGTCAGAAATTAATTTCATATTTTATTGGAAGCTATTTACTTATTGAGAATTAATTGCGATAATTAGGAGAAAGCTCAAGAAAAACTTAAGAATTTCGAAAAAGCTCGTAAAATTTGGGTTTCAATAACTTGAATTTCGGGAACTCAAATTCCTCTCCAAAATTATCATAGTGTTCAAGACAGTAGTTAACTTCAGGGAAAATTTACTTTCGATGAGGGGAACCTAGTCAAGATCGCCAACTATATATGGCAATAGAGAATCAACAGAATTTTAATACTTCGACATCTCCCAATTTAAAGGCAATATATTTCAGCCGAGCTGATTTAGCAGGAGCTAACCTTAGCAATAGAAACTTTAATCATGCTAATTTAAGTGGAATCGATTTAAAGACTGCTCAGTTAAAAAAAGCAAGTCTTATTTGGACAGATTTAAATGGAGCAATTTTAAGTGGAGCTAATTTAGAGTGTGCTTATTTACATTATGCTAGTCTATTATGGGCGGATTTAGCCCAAGCAATTCTTACAGAAGCAGATTTTAGTTGCGCTCAATTAAGCCAAGCTAATTTAGAGAAAGTATCTTGCGTTAAGGGAAAGTTAATGGGAGTAATATTAGAAGGATCTAACTTAATTGCCGGTAATTTTGCTGCAAGCGATTTCTATAATGCCAATTTAAACAATGCTAATTGTACTGATACTAACTTTAGCAATGCTAATTTAGAATTAACTACTTGGGATAATGCTATATTAAAGGGCGCTAATTTACAAAAAGCAAATCTAAGTCAATCTTCTTTATTGGGGGCAAATTTAGAAGGAGCAATTTTTAATAACACCCAGTTATTCGATACTGATTTTCGGCAGGCAAACTTGAAAAATACTTCCTTTAAAGCTGTAGATTTTTCCAAATGCAAAGTAAGAGGAGCAATTTTTACTAATGCTCAAGGCTTGACCACATCACAAAAACAGTGGCTCAAAAAAAATGGAGCTTTAAATGTTGCATAGTTATTTGTAACTGATAATTCAGAAAGAGGGTTTAAGAAAAATTTAGTTTAATCAATAATTTTACTCATATTTTCTAAGTCTAAAATCTTGTTCAATTCCAACTCACTCATCAGATTTTGCTCCAAAACGATCGCGCGAATCGATTTTCCCGTTGACAAGGATTCTTTAGCCACATTGGCTGCATTAAGATAACCGATCTTAGTATTCAAAGCTGTAACCAGAGCTAGACTACCTTCAGCGTAACCCAAACAGCGATCGCGTCGAGCTGTAATTCCCGCTAGACATTTAGTCGTCAAAGCGTCGATGGTATTGCCCAAAATCTCGATACTGTGAATTAGATCATAGGCAATCAACGGCATCATCACATTCAATTCCAATTGTCCTGCCTGTGCCGCAAACGCGATCGCATTGTCATAACCCATAACTTGAAAACAAACCATTGAGGTCATTTCTGCCATCACAGGATTATATTTTCCTGGCATAATCGATGATCCTGGCTGTACTGGCGGTAACTGAATTTCCTTAAAACCTGTTTGAGGACCCGAATCCATCAAGCGCAAATCATGGGAAATTTTAACTAAATCCTGGGCTAAGTTTCGCAGTGAACTAGAAACCTGCACAAAAGGTGCCATACTCTGCATTGCTGCCATCAAATGGCTTGCTGGGGTTAAAGGTTTACTAATCAATTCCGATAATAATTCCGCAACGCGATGACGATATTTAGGATGAGTATTCAATCCTGTGCCTACCGCACTGCCGCCTAAACCCAAACTATGTAAATCCTTTTCGGCTTCCGATATTCTATCCTTATGAGCTTGCAATATTTGCTCCCAAGCCCGAAATTCTTCACCTAATCTGACTGGTACCGCATCTTGCATATGGGTGCGTCCCGATTTGACGATATCTTGAAATTGAGTTGCTTGAGTTGCCAAAGTCGCGATCGCCTTATCTAATGCAGGATATAGGCTATGCTCTAATGCCAATAAAGACCCGATGCGAATTGCTGTGGGAATCACATCATTAGTCGATTGACCATAGTTAACATGATCATTGGGACTCACTTTTTGGTAATTACCTTTGGCATCGCCGAGGATTTCTAAAGCCCGATTGGCGAGTACTTCATTAACGTTCATGTGATGAGATGTTCCCGCCCCCGCTTGATAAACATCCACGACAAATTGGTCTCGTAAGGCTCCTTGGAGGATTTCATCGGTTGCTTGAACTACCGCGTCAGAGATATTTTGCGGAATGCATTCTAGTTCGCCATTCGCGATCGCGGTTGCTTTTTTGATTAGCAGGCAAGCATCGACATAGGTTGCTAGAGGTTTAATGCCACTAATGGGAAAATTCTCGGTTGCTCTTAAAGTCTGAATTCCATAATAAACATCTGCGG
>JBCCYD010000279.1:0-7920 GCA_039190385.1 Cyanobacteria bacterium P01_F01_bin.143
AGCACAGTCTTAATGCCGCCACGAAGCGCCGCGAGCAGCTTTTCCTTCAGCCCGCCAATCGGCAGCACGCGACCACGTAGCGTGATCTCGCCGGTCATCGCGAGGTCTGCCTTGACCGGTAAAGAGAAATAAAGACCATCTTCTTGGAGAGTGCGATCGCGATCCTCCACTTCAACTAGAGGAATACCCCAATCAATCCTGGCTCGAAGACGTTCTTCCAGTAATAATTGCAAACCTAATCCTAAAGAAGCAATGCTATCTTCATCTTGATTCGGTAAATCCTGCTCACCCCAAACCGTACCAAAATCGGCAAAAGGAATAATCGCAATACTACTTTGATTGTCATTCCAGCGAATCACCGGCACTCGCAGCTCAGCCGAAACCAAGAGGCCACTATCTCCGAGCAAAGCATCCTGACGATAACCTCGCACAGTATCAATACCACCTAAACTAAATTGCTCTAGAGGCACCAACTCACTATTGGATATTTGAATATCAGAACGAAGCAGAAAATTAATATTGGATTCGGAACTTATTAGCTTGAGCCATTGAGCCTGACCTCGCCAAGAGAAAAATTCGCCATCAGGCCCATCATCATTAATCGTGCTATCGAAGACATCTAAACCAAAATTAAATTGCGATCGCGCGGCCAACACATCTTGCCTGGTTCTACGAGTCCAATCTTGAAAGAAGCGAATCGCGTTAATCCGAGTTTTACCCTGATCATTGGCTCCAGGCGATAGGGGAAAAGGATCTCCTAATAATTCGGTTTCATTCGCCTGACGAGAAAATTCTAATCCTAAAGCGAATTCTTGAGTCGAGTTAGCAGTAGCTGTCAAAATAATTGGTTGTCGGACGACAACTTCAAATTCATCGGTTCTCGATTCAATATCTAGATCATCAAAGGGCGGCTCGACAATTTCACTGGTGATATAGCGGTAACGTAATCCCAAGGTGCCATCTAGAGAATTGAAAGGGACAACATAGTTAAAGTTGTAATCATTACTGCCATCGGTGTTTTTGTAGATCAAACTTAGGCGGTCTGCTAGGCCAGCAAAGTTATTATGGTTGATTTCGATGCCCCTTTGAAAGCTACCGACACTGGGAGTTCGACTATTATTGGCAAAAATTACGGGATTAAAGGCATTTGCCTGATTAACTTTGATATCTAATAACCAGCGATCGCGTCTGGTTCCTACAGATAATTCTGCATTTAAATTTTCAATTAAAGGATTGAGTTGTAAAAGTTGGAGTGCCTCTTGGAGTTCATTAAGATTGAACGGGGTTGTGGTGCCTCGCTCAAGACGCGAGCTAATATAGTTTTCTGATAATCTGCCGCCTTTGACCTGAACGGTAAGACGCTCAATAGTGCCTTCGATCACTTGTACTGTGACAATGCCATTTTCCACATTTTGCACGGGAACTACGGCACCAGAGTTGATATAACCGGCATCTTTATATTTTTCGGTGATGATCGTCTCTACTTGGAGTAAGTCTGCGAAGCTAACAGAGGTATTTAGATATTGGGTTAATAAATCTTGAATTTCGCGATCGCTAAAAGCCGTATTGCCCTCAATGTTAAAACCTGTCACTTCAAAAAGCAGAGTAGGATCTCCTTCATCTAGATCTGATGGTATTTGAGGAGTATCGATTAAATCTTCCAACGGAGGCAAGGTTTCTCCTGGCTCGATCCTATCTAGGCGATCTTGGGGCGGTTTTAGGTCTAACTGTGCTAGGTATAAATTGTTTGATTCTTGGGCGATCACTTTTTTTTCCGTGCCCGCGATCGCGTTAGTGCCAGCGGAGCAAATCGCGATCGCACCGAGTAAAATTGCTAAATAGGTTTTGTTGATGAGCAGAAAATATTTTTGCTTCATGTTGAGTACAAAAAAAATAAAGATAGAGCTTATATAAATAGAGAGTTCAAATATGATCGAGCCGTGTTGTTTGTTATATCACTCCGTAAAAATACGTATATCCAACAAACATAAATATAAAGCTTCTGGCGAAATAAAGTATCGCGATCGAGAATTTCTTAACTTTTTGCTTAACAAAAGCCAACGAAGAGACTAGAAATGAGGATTTATGTATTGTGTAACATTAATACATAATTTATTTGTTAAGTTTTTATAAGCTATTAAAATAAACTGCCTATCAATTGGGCCTAGCCGCCATAATTTCTGAACAAGGTCTCTTTTCCTATACGCCAGCAGCAGCTTCCATATATTTTTCCTAAGAACATACTAAGCGAGATAAAATGAGAATCATTATCAAAATATTCTGAGACGAACTAACTCAAAAATATGACTCGCCTCAAATATACCCTGTCCGATGTCTTGCCAACTCTACCTAAAAGTGGAATGCCAGTAACAATAATTACTGGTTTTTTGGGTAGTGGTAAAACCACCTTGCTAAATCAAATTTTACAGAATAAAGACAAACTGAAAATAGCATTATTGGTTAATGAATTTGGAGATATTAATATTGACCAGCAACTGCTGATTTCAGTAGAAGCAGATATGGTAGAACTGGATAATGGTTGTATCTGTTGTACCATTAATGACAGCTTAGTAGACGCCGTTTATCGGGTTTTAGAACGAGAACCAAAAGTTGATTATTTAATAATTGAAACCACAGGAGTAGCCGATCCTTTACCAATTATTTTGACTTTTCTCTCTACAGAATTAAAGTTTTTGACTCGCGTTGATGCTGTAATTACTGTTGTGGATGCAGCAGCTTTTGATACTAATCATTTTGATAGTGAGGCTGCTTTAAGCCAAATTAGATATGGCGATATTGTTATCTTGAATAAGATTGATTTGGCAACGGACGCAAAGATTACCGAATTAAAAGTATTTATTGAAGAGATTAAGCCAGGATTTAGAATTTTACCCAGTGAATATGGCAAAGTCCCTTTATCTTTAATTTTAGATATTGGTTTAGCGCAAGCAGATGATTATCAAGCTGAAATTTCTGAGTTTCGACGTGATAAATCAGTTTTTAACAATCATTTAGATAATGATAATTTTAATTTCGTTTCCTTTCAAAGCGATCGCCCGTTCAAACTAGAAAAATTTGAGCATTTTTTAACCGAAGAGCTACAAAATAATATATTTAGAGCTAAGGGAATATTATGGTTTCAAGAAAGTCCTTCTAGACATATTTTCCAACTGAGTGGTCCTCGCTATGATCTAAAAACCGATGATTGGACGAGTCGACCAAAAAACGAACTTGTATTTATAGGGAGTGATTTGAATGAGCCTTTAATCAAAAAACAGCTTGATCAATGTTTAGTCGATTTAGCAATTAACAATCAATTTAATTTACCCAATTTACCCTGGTAATTGCATTTAATTCCAAAATTAACAAACACAGACTTTCAGTAATTCTTTTAATGTCTCTGTTTCTAAATTTTGTCCAATAAAAACTAGTTGATTTTTAGGAATTCCTTGCCACTGATCATCTTCAATCCCAAAACGATCTCCGCTGAGATGAAAAATGTGACGAGCCGTACTTCCTTTGACCCATAAAATACCTTTAGCTCGAAAAACTGCTTCTGGAAGTTGATTATCAAGAAAATATTGAAATTTATGAATATCTATAGGCTTCTCTGTCTCAAAAGATAGAGAAGTAAAACCATCTTCGTTTAGATGATCTGAATGATGATGGTGGTCATGTTCGTGGTGATGATGGTCATGTTCGTGAGCATGGGAATGACTTCTTTCTTCTTGAAAATAACGATCCGATTCAAATAATCCCACGCTAAGAATCAGAGGCAGAGGAACTTTACTTTTAACTGTCTGCAAAATTTTCGCATTAGGACGCTGTTGACGAATTTTGTCTTCAATTTCTTTAATTACATCAGATTCTACTAAATCAGTTTTATTTAGCAAAATAACGTCTCCGTAGGTAATTTGTTGCTTAGCTGCGATACTTTCTTGCTTAGATTTGGCATAAAAATTATCACAATCCACAACAGTAATGATCGAATCAAGGCGAGTTATTCCTCGCAATTCTGCACCCAAAAAAGTCGCAGCAATGGGTAAAGGATCGGCGATACCTGTAGTTTCTACTACTAAATAATCTATTTTTTCTCTGCGTTCTAAAATTTTATGTACGGTTTTAACGAAGTCTTCGTTAATGGTGCAGCAAATACAACCATTATTGAGCTCTACGATATCATCATCGTTCGAAACAATTAATTTATTATCAATACCAATTTCCCCAAATTCATTGACCAAAACAGCTGTTTTCAATTTCTGATCCCCAGTTAAAATATGGTTTAACAGCGTGGTTTTGCCGCTGCCCAAGAATCCTGTAATGATGCTAACTGGTATGCTTTGTCTTGCTTTTTCCATGAACCTAATTTGATGTGGTTTGCCGATGATGATGATAATCGTTTTCATCCTAGCCTCGGCATCATATAACAGCAAGATTTAGATACAAACAAATATGCTCCAAGTGTTTTTCTGAGAACGATTATCGTTATAATGAACTTATGTAAACAAAAATCATCTCTATTAATTGATAACTCATAACTGAAATGACCTTAGCTAAGTCCGAATTTAACCAGATTGGAAAGATTTCAAATAAATTACCTAAATTAACCACTACTCAACAACCTCCCGTCTCTGAAGAAGAGATGCGCCAAGCAGTAAGGACTTTGCTCTTAGGATTAGGAGAAGATCCAGACCGTGAAGGATTACGAGATACACCGAAAAGAGTGGTTAAAGCCTTGAAATTTTTGACTTCTGGCTATAATCAATCATTAGATGAGCTTCTCAACGGAGCAGTATTTCACGAAGATGCCCATGAAATGGTGTTAGTACGCGATATTGACCTGTTTAGCTCTTGTGAACACCATATTTTGCCTATTATCGGTCGTGCTCACGTAGCTTATATTCCCAACGGCAAGGTGATTGGATTATCAAAAATTGCTCGCATCTGTGAAATGTACGGACGACGTTTGCAGGTACAAGAAAGGTTAACGGCCCAAATAGCCGATGCACTGCAAGGATTATTACAGCCAAAAGGTGTCGCAGTAGTAGTAGAAGCAAGCCATATGTGTATGGTTATGCGAGGAGTACAAAAACCTGGTTCTTGGACTTCTACTAGTGCAGTTAGAGGGATCTTTGCCAATGACGCAAAAACACGTCAGGAATTTATGAGCTTAGTTCTTCAAAATTCTGGGTTGCGCTCATAGATTTTAAGGTCACTGTTAGAGATGGGTTAAGACTCATCTCTTTTTTTCTACTTTTTGGTACTTTTCTATTGAAGATACTTCATCACAACGCCAAGAAGTACTTCTTGAGTGAAGGGTTTGATTAAATTATCTGTTGCTCCCAAAAGTTTCAATTTGGTTAAATTAACAAATCCTGTATCTTCTGACAGCATGATAATAGGTGTTTGGGCAAAGCTATGATAATTTCGCAACAAGCCACACAATTCATAGCCATTAAGATTCGGCATATCTACCGCCAGAAAAATCACTTCGGGCTGAAATTGAATTAGTTTTTCAAATGCTTGCATCGAATCCTTAATCGTACAGATGTCGAACATTTTACTTCCTAATAAACCCGAAAAATTATTATTAAGAGTTAAATCATGATCGACAAAAGCAATTTTCCATCTTTTGCCCAAAAGCTCAATAGTTTTTTTACTATCCAACTCTATACTTTTATTTATTTTTTCTGCATATTTCCAATTTTCATTCAAGTCATTGGCAATATTTTCAAACAAATCACCAGAATCGGAGCAAGGCAACGTAGGTAATCTATCAAAGGGCGATTTTGGACTTCTAACTAAGACATTATTATTGAGAATTGAGGGATATAATATCCTGGCGACTATTAGCTCATCTTTGTCAATCAAAGCACTGATTTGGCGAAAATTTAAGCCTTTCAGTAACTTACCAATAGTTTGATTTTGTTCTACTGTTAGATTTGTAATATTATCGATATTTCCAGATGCTAGATATAGGCGCTGAAAGGAAGTATTAATATGTCCAGCGAAAGTTTTCCAGGCCTCAATGCGACTATGACATTGTTTGAGATAAGGCAATAATTCAAATGTACATAGTTCAGGTAATTGTTGAGATTGTTCAGTGAATTGATAAGCGGTATCTTCTGGCAAGCATAATATCGATTCAAAGACTTCTCTAGTGATTCTTCTGACCAAAGTTAAAGCTTCTTGAGAACTCAGATGATTTTCCTCTGATAACCAGAGAATTCCCTTATAGTCGGAGGGAATTTCAACATAGGACTCGATAATCTGTCTAAATTTTTGGCGGGCTAGTTTAATTATGTCATTCGTTAATTTAGTGTTTTGATTACTCAATCGACGTAAATGACGCTCTATTCTCTCAAAAGGAGCGAGAGAATTAGTAGCATAAACTATTTGTCCTTGATTTAAATAGACGAAGAAAACAATAGAGTTATAAGATATCTGCAAACAACCATTGGCATTAAGTTTTGCCAGTTGTTTCAATACATCTTCCAGCGTCATGCTTGAAGCTTGCTGAAGATCCTGCCCCATAATTGCTACTAAAGAGAAAAGTGCCCCGTTTGAAATTTGGATTATGACAATTTTAGATTACCCAATTTTCTGGGATAACAAACATAGCTAACATTGCTAACATTGTTTGAGATGGATCAATTCTTTGCCGATCTCAGCTCTTCGTGAGAGGTTCGCTCGTTCTTCGCGAGGGGTTCACTTGTTCCTCGCGATCGCAATACTTGCCAAAATAAATCATTCATGCTCAAATAAATCAAATAGTTGGGTATTAGCTACAATGATCTTAATTGTTAAGTTCATAAAAAAATAAAACTTTAAATTAAAATTACACTCTTTGAGTTCTATAAGCTACAGCCATCGGTAAATTAAACAATAAAATGACCACTGAAAATATACGTCTTCGTTCTGAATTTATTAATACTCAAGTTATTGCCCGAAATACTGGCAAAAGAATCGGAGTAGTCAAAGAAATTTTAGTTGATATGGATCGCAGAGAAATAGTTGCTCTAGGTTTGCGAGACAACTTTCTCTCCATTTCAGGAATCCCCAAATATATGTACCTTACTAGTATTTGTCAAACAGGGGATGTAATTTTAGTCGAAGACGAAGATGTCATTGAAGATATTGATATCGAAGCATATAGCAGTTTAGTCAATTGCGAAGTTGTCACCGAAGCTAATAAACCATTAGGCAAGGTTAGAGATTTTCAATTTGATGCAGCAGACGGCAAAGTCTACACCATTACCATCGCTTCTTTGGGTATTCCTCAAATTCCTGAACAGCTAATTAGTACCTATGAATTATCCATAGATGATGTTGTTACTAGTGGGCCTAATCGTCTAATTGTCTTTGAAGGTTCAGAAGAACGCTTGACTCAAATTACTGTGGGGATCTTAGAGCAGCTTGGTCTTGGTCGTTCAATTCTGGATAATGAAGAAGAAGATTATTATCCACCAACCATTAAAGCGGAAAATCAGTTAGGAACAGGAGTTCCCGAGCGTCCGCCCATTAGCACCCCCATAGAAACCAGAATTCCTGTTAAGGAAGAGCGCTGGGATGAGGATGAATGGCAAGAAGCTAGGGTGGTTCCCCCAGTGCAACAAAAAGCCGAAACTGTAGCCTATGAAGAATACGAAGAGGATAATTGGGGTGATGCGGAAGTAGAAGATAAGAAAATGTATGTCCCTTATGAGCCGGAGATTCCAGTTCCCGAATCTCAATACGATGAGACTAAAGAGGATATGTGGGATGATGATGAGAGCCCTCAACCCTATAACCCACCCCCAGTAAATATTCCTGAAAAGCAAGCGGAAAAAATCCCTGAATATGAGGAAGAAGCAGGTTGACATGGGTGTAATTAAAAGTGATGGTTGAGATAAGGAGCGATCGCGAAAACTTGGCTATCCT
>JBCCYD010000280.1:0-7909 GCA_039190385.1 Cyanobacteria bacterium P01_F01_bin.143
GTTTTTTTATAAAAATTAGACTTGTTTCTGATTATTATTAAATTAATAATCAAAATAATTGGAATTATTATAAATAATAAACTATTGAATATCATTGAATTAATTCTTAAAGATTGGTTATTTTAGCGACAACTTCAAAATATAGTATATTTCACTATTATTCATCAGTTTGGGACTTCGCCTGTTGTAAAACTTCTAACATGGTGTCTGCTGCTTCAAATGCATTATATGGTGACCAAACAGGATAGGAAAGGTTGCCTTTAACTAGCTCTGATTCTTCTTGAGCTAGTTCGGATATTAAAACTTGCATAAGATAAAGTTTGTCTTGGCGTTCTAGATTTTGTATTTTTTTGAGTAGTTCAACAGGAACCATTTGTGAAACTCCAGAATTTTAGGAAATTACTAATATCAAGAAGTAATGTAAGCAGTCGTACAAAATTAATTACACATTTTAAAAACACAAATCCTTATTCTGTGGTAATTACAGCAAATCAGATTGTGTAATTAATTATGCTTAAACCGTGTCTACTTTGAAAACCGTAGTTTTCAAAAACATTAGTATTTTGAACGGAAAACACTTAACTCCTGCAACTTATCGCTTCTAGCTCTTAACTACTTTATCTCAAAACTCCAGGTCTCAAGATGGACGCGGTTTAGGTGCTTATTGCAATCTTAAGTTTTAGAATTGCCACGAAAATGCTCCAAAAAATCTGGATGTTTGTCCAAGTCTTCTAATGATTTCAAAGGTGGCATTTCAATCCAATTTCCTTCTTTACGTAGCTTATCAATGTATGCATAGAAGGCTGCTTGATTATCCCTATGAGCTAAAAAATATTTTTGTAATTCTTTTTGCGTCATTGATTCAAAATTAGGCTGAGTCATGCAATATACCTCCATCGTCCGTTAGGATAGATTTCTATAATATTTTCTTCACCTGCGAGAAAAAACACATTGCCAGTTCGTTCATCAAGACGAATGATATTAATAGGCAAATAAAATTTAATAAACCAGCAGCATAAGATATAACATTGTGTTTTTTGTTCTGAAGTAGGAATATACTGGTTCTTCTAGCTTAATTAATTTACTGTCTAATTTTAACCTAATCGCGATCGCATTTCTAAATTATCAACTGTAATTTTTCATTAAAAAAGTGTCGATACAAACTTTCCGTAATTAAAGAAGTTGCAATCAAATTAGTAAGTGCGATCTCTACTGTTACAATTGAACCACCTAAGCGTCATTCATAGTCAAACAAAGCGCACTTATTGTATTAAGTTTCAACAACGTTTAATAAAAGTATATGATAAGAAATAAAAATACTTCAGCCCATTTTAAATTCTCCTTAAAACATCGAGGAAAGACTGTTGAAGAACAAATCCAACTTAATCAACCAGCTATGGAATGGCTTCAAGAATCTTTTGAAGAGGAAATAACAGAAGAAGAAGCTAAAAATCGACAAGAAGATTTAGAAATATTTAAGCAAACTGTTGATAGCTTTCGATCTCAAGGACATAAGCTATATCATTAATAATGATTGTTTTTATTGATACAGGTGTTTTAGGATTATTATCATCTCCTAATGACAAGTCAGAAGCACAAAAATGTCAGCAATGGCTTTACTATCTTTTGTCTAAAGGAATGTATGTGATTAGTTCTGATTTGTGCGATTACGAAGTGAGAAGAAGTTTAATTTTAAACAAAATGCGACAATCAAAATATCAAAGTTTAGATAATCTCGATAGACTGGAAGATTTAATTGATTTTTTACCAATCACAAAACCTGTGATGAAATGCGCAGCTCAACTATGGGCAACGTCTCGTCGTCAAGGTATGCCAACTACTGATGAAAAGAATATTGATGTAGATGTAATTATTGCTGCTCAATGTCAACTATTTCAACAAGAAAATTTAGGCCAAAATTTAGTTATTGCAACAACCAATGTTAAGCATTTAAGCCGTTTTGCGCAAGCTCAAAGATGGCAAGATGTTCGATTATAAATTATCTAAATTATTAACTGTAATTTTTCATTAAAAAAGCGTCGATACAAACTTTCCGTAATCAAAAAAGTTGCAATCAAATTCGTAAGCGCGATCGCGAATAAAATCAAAATCTGATAAGAAGCAGCATTCAAAGGATTTGCTCCTGCCAAAACTTGACCTGTAAACATTCCTGGCAAAGTAACCAAGCCCACCACCATCATCGTATTCAACGTAGGAATCAAACCAGTCCTAATGGCTTCTTTTTGATAATTAAAAATTGCTTGTTTCGGAGTCGCCCCCAAACATAAATGAGTTTCAATTTCTCTCTGGTTTTGCTTGATCGCATTAATCAAGCGATCACCTGCCAAGGATGCCCCATTCATCGCATTACCTAATAACATGCCCGTAAAAGGAATCAGATATTGTGGTTCATACCAAACAGATGGTTGCACGATCGCGACAATCACATAAGCCACCGTCAATCCCGTACTAGCAATCAAAGATAACCAGACCATCGGTAATAAACCAGATAGTTGCTGATCGATGCGGTTACGTGCCGTGATCGCCGCCACCGATAGCATGAACCCAATCACCATTAATACCGCGATCGGATGATGAAGCACAAAAACTAAATCCAGGACATAACCCACCACCAAAAGTTGTAATAGGGCACGTCCTGCACCAAATAATAATTTTGTTTCTAATCCCAGCTTTTGCCATAGGGATAACGCGATCGCCATCCCGATAATACCTAATGCTAAAGCAAGATCGATAACATCTAACTCAATAACATCATTCATTCAAAAAATATTAAAATGCGTTACTAGCCATACCCATCAGTAAAATTACCATTACACTAGTAAAAGCCAAAACGCCAGCTAAAGCAAAAGACTGCCCTAAGTGAGAATCAGATGAAGAAGCTCTCATGATTATTACCTCTATAAATTAATTTGTACTATTTTCTTATCTAGCTTTTATGAATAAAAAACAACTTGTCGAATACCTTATAAAAAAAGGGAGATCTCAAGGGGATCAGGAAAAAACTAGCAAATACTGATTTGATGCGATTCACAAAAATCGATAATCTGTAGTCATGATTATAAATACAAATCTTATAAGGATACTCATAAAAGAAATATTTGTTTATCTTGCGCAATATTACTTAAGCACAAATTGTAATATTGCTTAAAATATAATCAAACAGCCAGCCAACTTATTCGCATCAATTATGTCTTCATCTGTTCTCGATGTTCGTAATCTAAAAATACAATTTTCCACAGAAAATCAAACTGTCGTTGCAGTAGACAATCTCACCTTTGAACTGAAGAAAGGAGAAAAATTAGGAATTGTTGGTGAGTCTGGCTCAGGAAAATCAGTTACATCCTTGGGAATTATGGGCTTAGTCCCCACTCCTGGAAAAGTTACACAAGGAGAAATTTGGTTTCAACAAACAGAAAAACCTCCCGTTGACTTGACTAATCTCAAAGAAAATCAAAGAAGAAAATATCGTGGTGGCGAGATCGCAATGATCTTTCAAGAACCCATGAGTGCTCTGAATCCTGTCTATAATATTGGCTTTCAAATTACCGAAGCAATTCTTTTACATCAAGATGTTTCCCAGATCGAAGCAGAAAGAAAAGCAATCTCGCTATTACAAGAAGTGAAGCTTCTTCCCAGTGATGAGCGGTTGAGGGAAAATTATATCGCCGAAACCAAAGAAACTAGCGATCGCCTGATTACTCGTTACGTCAATGAGCAAAAACGAGCCATGCTCAAACGTTATCCCCACCAGCTTTCAGGGGGACAGTTGCAACGGATAACTATTGCGATCGCGATTTCCTGTAATCCCACCGTACTCATTGCCGATGAACCCACAACAGCCTTAGATGTTACTGTTCAAGCAACAATTTTAGATTTGTTACGAGAACTATGTAGCAAACGAGGTATGTCTCTAATTTTTATTACCCATGATTTGGGAGTAATCGCCGAATTAGTCGATAAGGTTGCCGTCATGTATCAGGGCAAAGTAGTCGAAGCAGGAGATATTAAAGAAATTTTTTCCCATCCTAGCCATCCTTACACCAAGGGTTTACTAGCTTGCCGTCCACGTTTGGATCGCAAATTACAAGTTTTGCCTACCGTAGCCGATTTTATGGAAGTTGAAACAGGGAGTGAAGGCGAAATGGTGATCAAAGAAAAAATCGCAGATTTGTCTGCAATCACATCAGCCATTGTCACCCCCGAATCACAAGCATCCAGATTAACTGAGTTATTAAAAGAAAAACCTTTGATTTCAGTTAAGGATCTCAAAGTAGGATTTCCCGTTAAAGGAATGTTTGGACAGACCCAACGTCATTTCATGGCGGTAAATGATGTTTCTTTTGATGTTTACCCTGGGGAAACTTTAGGGTTAGTAGGTGAGTCGGGTTGTGGGAAATCTACTTTAGCTAGAACTATTATAAGGTTAATTCCTGCCATGTCGGGAAAAATTCTTTTTCGAGGCGCTAATATTATAGATATTCCTTTGGGAGATCAGCGATTAAGGGCTTTGCGTCGAGAAATGCAAATCATTTTTCAGAATCCTTACAATTCTCTGAATCCTCGAATGACTATTGGTAATGCGATCGCGGAACCGATGTTAGTTCATAAAACTGGTGGCAATAGACGTAAGCGTACAGAAAGAGTTGCTTATTTACTAGAAAGAGTTGGTTTAAAACCAGATTGGATGAATCGCTATCCCCATGAGTTTTCTGGCGGACAAAGACAGCGAGTTTGTATTGCTCGGGCCTTAGCTTTGCAACCACAATTTATTATTTGCGATGAATCAGTTTCCGCTTTAGATGTTTCGGTACAAGCGCAAGTTTTGAATTTACTTAAGGAATTGCAAGCAGAATTTGGTTTGACTTATATTTTTATTTCTCATGATTTGAGTGTCGTTAAGTTCATGAGCGATCGCATTGTGGTAATGAATCAAGGTAAAATCGAAGAGATCGATACGGCCGAAGAAATCTATCAAAATCCCAAAACCGAATATACTCGTCAGTTAATTGCTTCGATTCCCATAGGGGAACTTGTTAATCAAGAAGCAAATTAAAACTGGTAAGGAATTAATGAAATTCACTTTTTCGATCTTAAACTCTTGATCGCGTTATTCCACGATGGGGGTTTTTTGTTGCATAATATGAACAATATTACAAAACATTAAGGACTAAAAATATGGATCGAGGCAAAATCGTAGCGATAATTACCGGGGTCATCTCTATTGCGATCGCCTGCGCCTATCTTATATTAGTACAAGTTCTCGATTCGCGAGGATCATTTCTTCCTGCACCAATCTCATTTCTCTACCCCTATATTTTTTAGGACAAATAGGTTACTAATCAATTAGGCATCTCCCACAACGAGCAGGAGATGCCTATTAAATGATGTCTATTAAATTACGAGCAGATTATATTATTACGCTAATGCTTTAGTTTGTGAGATTGCTTTTCTTCTTGATTTTTTCGCTGTTTTAAATTTCTTAGTTTGTTTTAGAGGACGTAAATCTTGTGTGATGCCAAATTTTTTCGTATTACTAGCTTTCAATAAAGTTACAATGCGCTGACAAGTTTTTTGGCAGCCAATAGTTGCTAAGAGTTTGGTTTCCTCGTAAATTCCCCAACGTTGATTAGCTAGTTCTTGAGAATAGTAATTCATTTTGTTTTATGCGGAGGTAGATATATAGAGTTGTACGTACATTACCCCCTACGATTACCTAATTCTACAACCGTAAAAACACGTATTTTCTCCAGTTTATGAAAATTAGCCCGTATTTTAACTGAAAATATATTCTCTTAGTTCTCCGAAATTCTTCTTACGCATTTTGAATAATGCTAATTGTTACAGTAGTATATACCATTATTGTGATGCCATTTAGGGACTTAAAAGCCAGAGTCCAGTCTGAGTCATCCCCGAATCATCGGGCTGTATCAATAAAAAATGCAGCCGGTTACTATTTTGTTTTTGTTGTTCATAATTTCTCGCTGCTTTAGCAACTGCTTCAGATTCAAAAGTCGCAAAAACCCATCTATCTACTAATCCAGATTCCAAGACTAGGCCCCCAGATTTTCCTATCTCGGTGGGAATATAATTCAAAGTTACAGGCTGCTGCTGATCTAACCAACGAGCTAATATTAGAGATTTTCTACCGCCATAAACTACTATTCCTGGAATTACAGTATCTGAAGCAATTCCCAGATTAATAGGTTGTAACAGTTCTGGAATACTTTTAATAGGAATAGGGCGATCGCTAGCAAAGTGGATCAGATCCCTTGCGTTCATACTGATAAAATTCCAATTTTCTCCCCAAATATCTTCTGGTAAAGCCTGTGGTGGTGGTTTTTCTAAACCTAGTAAATTATCTTGTGATTTTCCCTGTGGGTTTGCCGGTAAATAATCTTGTAACTTTTCTTTTAAGGCATTAGTTCTTCTCGTTGTCTCTAGCTGAATATCCAAATTTTTAGTTGCTACTTGGAATAATCCCATTACTTGAGGACGAAAAATTTGAATTCGAGCTGGTAATTTTCCCTTAGCTGCTTTTTGTAATTGTTGTGTCAACCATTCTGCATTCACTTGATCAGCAGAACAAGCAATCTCATAGATGAATGTTCCATCAAGGTTGCAAATAACTAATTGCCATTGAGGTTCCGTTTTCGGATAGTGATAGAGATCGCTTTGCCAGATGACCATTAAGATTAGGAATTGAGTAACAGCGAATAAATAAAAACTTTATATGACAATGTCTTTTCCTTTAGCTTATTTTGAGAGGAAAACCAAGATTCTCTCTTTGTTCTAAGTATAAATGAGCGACTTTTCTAGCTAAATTACGGATTCTTCCGATATAACGAGTTCGCTCAGTGACAGCAATCACTCCTCGGGCATCTAGTAAATTGAAAGTATGAGAACATTTGAGAACATAGTCCAAACTAGGCATAACTAACTTACGCTCAATGAGCTGGGTTGCCTCTTTTTCGTACAGACTAAATAAATTGAACAATAAATCAGGATCAGAAGCTTCAAAATTGTAGGTACATTGTTCTATTTCTCCCTGGAGGTAAATATCGCCATAATTTAGAACATTGTTCCATTTAATCTTATTGATCCCATCGACATCTTGAAGATACATGGCCAATCTTTCCAATCCATAGGTAATTTCAATACAGACAGGACAACAATCAATACCGCCACATTGTTGGAAATAGGTAAATTGAGTAACCTCCATGCCATCTAACCAAACTTCCCAACCTACACCCCAGGCGCCTAAGGTAGGAGACTCCCAATTATCCTCAACAAATCTAATATCATGTTCTTCCGGTTTAATTCCCAAAGCGCGAAGAGATTCTAGATAAATTTCTTGAATATTATCTGGAGACGGCTTAATTAGAACCTGGTACTGAAAATAATGCTGAACTCGATTAGGATTTTCTCCATAACGTCCATCAGTAGGGCGGCGACAAGGTTCAATATAAGCTATAGACCAGGGCTCAGGGCCAATAGCACGCAAAAAAGTATGATGGTTCATTGTTCCTGCACCTTTTTCTGTGTCGTAAGGTTGGGCAATGAGGCATCCGCGATCGCTCCAAAACGAATTAAGAGTAGCTACAATTTCCTGGAAATTTAGAGACACAATATTCTTATTACTCCTTGAAAAAAATTCTCCGCTCAAACACCATATCACAAGAGACTTTGAGAGGAAGCAGATTCAAAAAAAGAAAAAATTTTCGAGAAAGGGGGTTGACAAGGGAATTTGGAAAGAATATATTGGTAAATGCGCGGTTGAGAGCAAAGACGCTCCCAACAACGCTCAGAACCTAGACAAATCAATAGTTTGAAGACTTTAGACAGACATTAGTACCTGGATAAAAATACATTAAGAAAAGAAAAATCCTAA
>JBCCYD010000281.1:0-7907 GCA_039190385.1 Cyanobacteria bacterium P01_F01_bin.143
ACCCAACCTACAAGTTACTCAGTATATTAAAAGTCAAAAGTTTTGATATGAAACATGATTTAAAAATAACTCCAAAAATACTTCTTTTATCAATTTCGTCTGTGGGAACAGTATTACTACTTCTAACCTATAGTTTCTGGAATCAAATAAATCTCAAAAACAGCCAACAAACTTTAGAACCTGCTGTTGCTAGCACTACCACAGAGAGAAAAATTACTGCTTTAGGCAGAATTAAACCCAAAGATAAATTAATCAAACTTTCGGGGCCTTCTCATCTGTTCAATGGCAGGGTAACTCAAGTACTTGTCCAAGAAGGTGACTTTGTCGAAAAAGGACAAATGATTGCCACTCTCGATAATTTCGGAAAACAAAAAGCCGTTTTAGCCGCAGCTCAACAAAAGGTGAAGATCGCTAAAGCCCAGCTAGAACAGGTTTTGGCAGGAGAAGGTAAATTAGGGGAGATTACAGCTCAACAAGCTAGAATTGCTGATTTGGAAGCTCAGTTTCAAGGAAAAGTTGAGACGAATAAAGCCATTATTGCTCGTCTTGAGGCAGAGTTATTACGACAAAAAGAAGTTTACATAGCCACAATAGCTCGTTTAAAAGCTGAATTACAAACTAACCAAGTCGAATGTGAACGTTATGAAAAATTGCTAACAGATGGTGCTGTGAGTAAGTCTGAGCGCGATCAAACTTGTTTACAATCTAAGGTAACTGAAGAACAATTGAACGAAACAAAAGCCAATCGTAATCTAAGGATAGAAACTTTAGAGCAAGAACTGAATGAAGCAAAAGCGAATCAAAACCAAACTTTATTATCTTTTCCCCAACAAATTTTAAGAGCTCAAGCTACTCGTGACCAACTCCAAGAAGTTCGCCCTGTAGATAAGCAAGTTGCCGAGGCGCAATTACAAGAATCGCTCATTGCGGTGACAGAAGCCGAGGCAGATTTAGACTTAGCTTCGGTAAAGGCTCCGATTCAAGGTCAAATTTTGAAAATTCATACTTTTCCGGGAGAAAGAATTGCTGCGGAGGGAATTGCGGATTTGGGTCAAACTCAAAGTATGTATGTTTTTGGAGAAATTTACGAATCTGATATTACAGAGATTGCTATTGGTCAAACAGCAATTATTTCTAGTGACTCTTTACCAATTAATTTTAAAGGTAAAGTAGAACAAATTGGCTTACAAATCTCTGCCCAAAATGTTGTTAATCAAGATCCTACTTTAGATTTAGATGCTAGAGTTTTTGAAGTTAAAATTCGTTTAGATGATGATTATATTGAGCAAGCTGCTAAATTTATTAATTTACAAGTAGAAGTAGCAATTAATCTTGATTCTTAAAAGTAATGTATTAATTTATGGATGAAAAATTTAGATTATTTACCCTGGCTACAATTAATTCACAAGAAAAATCGTCTAGTTATTAGTATTATTGGCGTTGCGTTTTCGGTCGCTCTGATGTTCCTCACGACGGGATTACGGGATGGGCTATTTGAGGATTCAGTAACCATTCATAAAACTCTCCAAGCAGACTTAGTTTTACTTGTTGATGATGTTGAATCATTTTGGGAATCGAGAGGTAAACCCTTTCCGCTACGTCTTCTCTATAGTATTAAGTCTATTAATGGGATTACTTCTGTGAGTCCTTTTTATTTGAGTGTTGGTAGTTTTAAAAATCCTAATCAGTTAACTAAAAAATTCATCTATATTTACTCTTTTAATCCGCAAAAACCTGTTTTCAATTTGCCAGAGGTTAATCAACAAATATCTATTATTCAAAAAAATGATTTCTTTTTGTTTGATCGTTTTTCTCGTAAAGAATTTGGTGATATCGTTAGTCATTTTGCTACAGAAGGTACTGTAACTACTCAATTATCTGATAGAAGAATTAAGATTGGGGGATTTTTCTCTATTGGTGGAGGCGTTTTTTCGGCTGATGGTTCTTTAATTACTAGTGATTTAACCTATGCCAAAATATTCAACCAATCTTTGAGTAAAGTTCATTTGGGTTTAATTAATCTTGAGGATAATATTGATCAATCAAAAGTTATTGAAAAAATATCAAATAAATTGCCGGAAGGAATTAAGGTGATTACTAAAGATGATTTCATGGCAGGAGAAAAAGCTTATTGGCGTCAGGCTACCCCGATTGGATTTATTTTTAATATTTTAGGATTTGTCGGTTTAATATTTGGGGCAATTATTGTTTATCAAATTATTTTTACCCAAATTTATGATTATTTATTTGTTTATGCAACTTTTAAGGCGATCGGATATCGCAATTTATATCTTGCTTGGATTGTGATTCAAGAAGGTTGGTTGATGTCGGTTATGGGTTATGTTCCTGGATTAATTATTGCTTGGGGTTCCTATGGTTGGATTAAAGATGCGACTCGCTTACCAATGGAGATGACTGTTTCTCGGTTATTAATTGTTTTTATGCAAACTCTAATCATGTGTTCTTTAGGCAGTCTGATTGCGATTAAGAATCTTCGAGAAGCTGATCCTGCCGATCTCTTTAATTAAATTAATAGCAGATGGTAATTTCTGTAAAATATTAATATCAATTTTTGGAAATAGCACTACGTTCTAGGCAATAGGAAACCGCGATCGTGCTTTTTTATCTTCAATACTAGTACTTCAAAATTTTTAAGACTTTGTGATCACTGTATTATGAGACATAAACTGAGATATAGCTGTAAATTTTAGAATTAATTGTGCAAAAGCCCTTAATTATAAAGATTACAAGGTGTTTTTGATTCTTTGATTTCTGATAAATCTAAACACATTGTTCTCCAAAATATTTCTAGGAAGTATTTCATCGATAGAGCCGCCCACAATCCTATAATGAATTCAACTATTATAAATATAAATATAAATACTTGCCTTTCATAAATTAGAAATGGAAATGAGAGTGTTTCTTCAATAAATATAAAGAGAAACCAAATTAATCCTGGTAGTGAAATTATTTTTACGAGAAATTTGATCAATTTTAATGATATTTCTTTTTTGTAAAATAATGAATTTGGAAGGTAAAATGTTAAGAAGAAAAATGAAGTAAAAATAACAAAAATGGCAAAGCTTCCTGTTATTACAAATTCAATAATTGTATCATGGCAGAGAAATATTCCGATAACCGCAAAGGAAAATGAGAAAAATGCAATGCTAGCAAAAAGTCTTGCATTCGCACGAAATTCATTAAGTATCTCACCTCTATTACCAACTAGTGTGTATCTACTGGCAATTTTCCTGATAATGTTTGAGTTGGTTTCTTTGAGAAAATTCTCAAAATCGCCTACGTTTTCCGAATTTTTGTCTATGGGAAATACATCAGTTACTTTACAAAATGCATTTATCCAAAGACAATTAATATTTTTTTGTTCATTGTAAAATGAATTAATTCGAGGATAAGATTCTTTTCTTTCCTTTTCTGTTAATTTTTCCCAACTATTTTTCCAAGTATTCATAATAATATATGGATTCCATGAGGGTTCAGGTCTCCCAAGATGTAAGAGCCACGGAACATAGTGCATAATTGCATGGACAGGGTAGTTTGACACCATCGCACCTAAACAGTATAAGACTGCTAAACAAACAGCGCTTAATAGAAAGCTATCAGGTATTGTTAATGAACTTAAATTAAATCCAATAACTAACAAAAATAATAATAGGTTTGCGGAAAAATAAAGACCGGAAAGCAAGTAGGCTACAATTTGAAAAAATCCAAAATTTGATAAATTTAACATCTTTCTAAGAGAGCGTGTTTGATAATTCTATAACCCCTTGTTAAATTCGTATATCTTGGACGCAAAATCAATGGGTTCAGCAAATTGTTAATCCTTAAATCTTTGCCTTGGATATTTTTTAAACACTCTCTTGTAACTTTTACAGAAGATGCGATCGCGGATTTCGATCCCTCTAGAAAATCTAACTCAACATAATTAATTTTTGAAACAAGCAAGAGCTATCTTAAAGCGAATTAAGCAATACTATCAAAACCAGCTCAATATTTTACTAGAGTGAAAACAGATACTCTTTTCTACCAACTGTTCCAAGAATTTCCTTGGATTTTCTTTCAACTTATCGAAAGCTCAGAAATTGACATTGCTGCGTATGAATTTATCGCCCCAGAAATCAAACAAAGAGCTTTTCGACTCGATGGTTTATTTTCTACAAAAGAAGAGTGTAATAATCTGCCACTTTACTTTGTAGAAGTGCAATGTTATCTAGAAACAGACTTTTATGATCGCCTATTTCCCAGTATTTTTCTTTATTTCAGTCAATATAAGCCACAAAATCCTGAATGGTTTGCCATTGTTATTTTTGACCGCAAAAGTAATGATGTGCCAATTCCAACAAGATATAGAGAAGTAGCTCAACAGAGATTGCAGAGAATCTATCTTGATGAACTCTCGCAACAAGAAGAATTTGAGATGGGAATCGGTATACTAAAATTGATAGTGCAGCCAGAAAGCAAAGCAGGAGAATTAGCCAGAGATTTAATTAATAGAACAAAACAAGAAGTTACAAATAAGATTAATCAACAACAACTACAAGAATTAATTGAAACCATAATCATTTATAAATTCCCGAAACTAAGTTATGAGGAGATAGAAAAGATGTTGAATTTAGATGCAATCAAGCAAACTAGAGTTTATCAAGAAGCTAAAGAAGAAGGAATTGAACAAGGAAAATTAGAAGGAATTGAACAAGGAATTCAAAGAGGTATTCAACAAGGAAAATTAGAAGGAATTGAACAAGGAAAACTATCACAGAAGATCGCCATAATTCCTCTATTACAAGAATTAGGACTAAGTATTGAACAAATTGCTCAAAGATTAGAAATATCAGAAAATTTAGTTCGAGAAAACATTAAATAGATTCGTGGCAACTAACCAAAACAGCGATCGCGGGTTTTCGATTCCTCTGGAAAACCTAATGTAGGAATAATTCTCATTGAAGGGGAAGATAACTATGTATGAAGAGAAAGATCACCATGTCGGAAATTCTTGATTTTATTAAACAAAAGTACCAGATGGTTCTGCGAGCCGAAATCGTAAATTTGCTTCCTCTCGATAAGCCAATTGAACAACCAGTTACTAAGTTTGGAGGACAACCTAATTGGCTTGAAACTCCTGAATGGCCTATCAGTAAACAACTTGGAGAACCGATGCGGTTTATTGGTCAAATTCTACTGACTGATGATTTATTCCCCAATCTGGGGGGAAAAATGGCTTATATTTTTATGACTGACGACGAAACTGGTTCCCTAGAAACTTGGAATGCTTGGGCTGGGGAGAATGCTGTGATTATTCAACCAGGAGGAGATAATACTAAGCAGACTCGTCCCATTGCTACTGGCCCTACTGTTTCAACTAAGAAGGCTAATATTGAATATGCAGTGGAACTACTAGTCTCGGAAGAACCCCCAGAAGAAGTCGAAGAAGAATACGAAATGATGGGCGATCTTTATGAGAAAATCAGCGAATTTGAAGATTTTGAACTTGAACACTTCTGGCGGGCTAATAAAATTGGCGGCATACCAGCTTTTATTCAACAAGATGAGCTTAACTTTTTCGAACCAGAACATCAATGGTTGTTAATCTTACAACTGTCTGACTATCAACCCTTCGATCTTAATTTTGGTGATGGAACAGGATATGCCTTTATTAATCAATCTGGCACTCTAGGTAGATTCTTTTGGCAATGTACTTGAAGGCAATTTTACTCAAAAGAGCGATTGATTGATTTAGATAGCTTTGTTGAATTCCTAAAGTATGGCAATTCGAGAACACATTAAATAGATTTGTGGCAACTAGCCGAAACAGCGATCGCTGGTTTTCGATCCCTCTGGAAAAACCAATGCAGGAATAATCCTCATTGAAGATGATATTTTTTTGACAAAATCCTAGGGTATGAGTTTTTGATATTTGTAACGATTCACTCTATTGTTTTTTCTATTTTAAATACTTGATAATTTTGGGTTTCGTTCCTCTACCCAACCTACAGATATGCGATCACACTGAGGCACAGCCAATTTAGAATCGAGAAACAGTTTCATAAGGTACACCTTACGATACAAAGAAAATGAGCGATAAAAGAATTGTGACAAATTTACCATCCTGCTTCTGGTCTAATACCATCCAGCCAAGGACGTAACATTTTACCGATAATGTCTACCTTTATCTCTTCATTTTGACGGCGTAAAATAGCGTAAGGCGTGTAAGCTTCTGCATAATCCATATCTTGATGCGAGCCTTCTTTACAAAAAGCAGCAAAGGCTGCAATTTCATCTCTTCTTAAGCCATTCCAGTAATCAATACTGAATCGATATTCTGTTTCATCCCAAATGTTTCCAGGGGACAATATGTATCGATGTCTGAATCCTGGCAAATTGATTTTATCTTCGTCATATTCTGCTTCGGAAAAAGCTTCCCAATCAGGAGTATCTAATACTGAATATAAGAAGAAATCGTGTACTTCATCATGTGCGCTATCGTCCCAATATTGAGCCACAGCAAAAGTACAAGAATTAATTCTCGGATATTTAGTAAAGACTCTTTTAACAGTAGGAATTACATAGTGATCGACTATTTTTTGTCTGATTAGTACTGTTTGATTTCTAGTATATAAAAGTTCTAATTTCATATTTTTCGATTGTTTTTTCAGAGTTGTAATCGCTGATCAAAAAAAGTTTACTTATTAAATAAAAAATCAAATTAATAATTAGCTTCTGGTCTAATTCCGTCTAGCCAGGGACGTAACATTTTACCTACTATTTTTATCTTTATTCCTGTATTCATTCGAGTAAAAAGTGCATAATTTGTATATGACTCTCCATAGTCCATATCTTGATGACAACCTTCTTTACAAAAGGGTGCGAAAGCTGTAACCATTTCATGAGTTAAACCATTAAAATCATAAAAATCAGAACTATTTTCTAATTTTTCCCATTCTTCATCTGTTATTAGCTCCATATATTCCCATTCACTAATATCAGGTAAATTAATGCAATCTTTTATTTCTATATCGAAATAATTATCCCAATCTAGATCGCTCCATTCTTTACAACCTTTAGGATCTTCTTTGTTTTCTGACCGAACGTAGGCTTCCCAATTAGGAATATCTAAAACAGAATACAGAATAAAATAATGTACCTGATCGGAAGCATTATCATCCCAATATTGAGCTACTGCAAAATAAGCCGATCTGATTCGTGGATATTTAGCAAAAACTTTTTTTACTATTGGTAAAGCATAATAATTAATTATTTTTTCTCTAATTGCTGTGGTTTCAGTTGCTGTATATAAACGTGCCGTCATTTTTACAATCCAATTAACTCAATTTGTGCTAATCTTTCTGTCTTTGATAAACGATGCATATAGCATTCTAAAACTACGGGAATATTATCTTGACTGCGCTCTTTTACCCAGTTTAAACCAAAGCTATTTTTAGTTAACGGTTGATGGATATCTGCGCGTCCGTTATTAGCCGATAAATGAAGTTCGCCGATCGGTTCGTATTGTTGTAATCTTTGCCAAATAGAGCTGGATAAACATCCACTTTCTTGTTGAATATAAACATGAGAAACATCTACCGCTAACTTAAATTGATTGTCCATTGCCCAGGTTAATTCTTTATCGTTACCGAGATGATATTTGGGATACATAGTTTCTAACAAAAAGTTGTTATACTCTCCTCGTTCTGCTCTTTTTTTCCATACTTTTCCTGGGGGACTGTCTAATATTGGCGGATGAATAGAATTAGATGTAACCAAACAATCTGCGTCTTCATTCCAGACAGCAGTATTGTATTTGTCCCAGCTAAAACCATGATGGATGAGATAGTTAATGTTTTCTTGTTCTAACCATAGTTTAAAGTCAGGATCGGGTACTAACCCAGGAG
>JBCCYD010000282.1:0-7897 GCA_039190385.1 Cyanobacteria bacterium P01_F01_bin.143
ATTAATTAATTTTCTGAGATAGATAGATACGTATTAATCAAAAACATTAGTAATTTAAGATCTGAGATAAATTCGAGATAAATTCATCTTTGTTAATTTTGTCATATAAATGTTTTGAGTTTGATTTGACAATTGTCATTTTAAACAAATTCATCAAACTAATCCTTCATCTGCTCATTAAAAAAATCAGAAGATAAACAGTGGATAAGTTAATCTGACTTGCCATAGTTACAATTCATAATTGACAACTAACTATTAGTTTGTTATCCTCTGGGGCAAATCTAGGTTTTTATCTATTTATCTACCTGATTTTTAAGCAAAAAAAGATTTATTTCTTTCTACTAGCAGTAAATTTTATCATTAGAATATTTGTTCAAAATATGAGTCACATAATAGAGACTATTATCAATAGTTTACAAGATTTATTGTCGAGTGCAATCAAAATTATACCCGCAATTTTTACAGCTTTAGTCATTATTATGCTGACTCGCTATGCGGCCCAGTTTGCTACGAATATTGCAGAAAAGATTGGCAACCAGTCCTTAGACAATAAATCATTACAGTTATTACTTTCTAAAACTACCACTATTACAACTTGGATTATTGGGGTTACCCTCGCTTGTGTTGTGGCATTTCCTGGTCTAAACTTAGGTGATATTATTGCAACTCTTGGTCTGAGTTCTGTGGCAATTGGTTTTGCTTTTCAAGATATTTTCAAAAATTTCCTATCAGGAATTTTAATTTTGATTCAAAGACCATTTCGTATTGACGATCAAATAGTAATTGGTGATTATGAAGGAACAGTAGAGCGGATCGATATTCGTACCACCAAAATCCGCACCTATGATGGAGAGAGAATTTTAGTTCCTAATTCCGAAGTTTTCACTAGTGCCGTCAGAGTCAGGACTGCGTTTAATCAACGTCGCACTGATCTAGCAGTAGGGGTTGATTATAATACACCTCTTCCCTATGCTAAGCAGATTTTACAGAAAGCGATTTCCCAAGTAGAAGGAGTTTTGGAGAATAAAGCTCCAGAGATAGATTTAGTAAACTTTGGTGACAGTTCGATAGATTTTGTGGTTCGCTACTGGACTTACCCACGACAACCTCAGGTTAGGCAGATACAAAGTGAAGCTATTATGGCTATCAAAGAAGCTTTAGATGCTGCTAATATTAGTATTCCTTATCCTATTCGCACCCTATATCACTATGATCAGGATAAGTACAACGATTATTTACCTGCTAATACTGAAAATGGTAGTAAGAGAAACGAAGATCTATATGCTAGTCCCATCAGCTAATACTATTGATATTTCTTGTGACACTCTTTGCCAGACATCATCTAACAAATTCGGATTGTTGATATCAAACCAATTGATTTGTTGAATCTTACGAAACCAAGTCCGTTGTCGTTTGGCGAATTGACGAGTATGTAAGATAGTATCAGCGATCGCGGTATCTAAATTAATATCTCCTGCTAAATATTGTTTAATCTCTCCATAGCCCAAAGTATTCAAAAGGGGTAAATCCTCGCCATACTTATCACAAAGTTTGGTTACTTCCGAAACGAATCCTAATTCGATCATTTGATGAGTTCGTTGGGCTATTCTCTGATCTAAAATATCGACCTCACAATCTAACCCAATCTGCAAAATTGGATAGTTAGGCGGATTTTCTCCTTGCTGTGACGTAATAGTTTCTCCTGTAACGTAATAGACTTCCAAGGCGCGTAATGTTCGTATTTGATCGTTAGGATGAATTTTATTGGTAGCGACAGGATCTATTTGAGATAAAAAGCTATAGAGTTGAGTTTGTCCTAAGCTAGACAACTGAGATCGCAATTCACTATGAGGTGCAACCCTCGGTATTTTCAATCCTTTGGTAATCGATTTGATATATAGTCCTGTCCCACCGACAAGGAGACTGGGTGGACTGGAAGACTGGGAGATTGGGGGATGGAGTGGTAGTAACTTCTTGATAATTTCTTGGGTTTGTTCTTGATATTCGGCAAGAGTTAGAGTTTCCGTCGGTTCACAAATATCTATCTGATAATGTTTAACCAATTTTTGTTCGGCAACTGATGGTTTGGCGGTTCCAATATCAAATTCACGGTAAACCTGACGAGAATCTGCGCTAATAATCACTGTATTAAGACGTTGTGCCAATTTTAAAGCTAATCCAGATTTTCCACTGGCAGTCGCGCCACAGATTACAATAAGCATTCTTATAATTTATCTTTATCAATCAACCAATTTTTAATATTAGTATTCTGTATTTTATTGTATGTCTTCTTGTCTAGTTTGAAGATTACATCGCCTAGTTCTATATACCGTTAATAATAGTAATCTCTACGTAATAACTTGTAAAACAAAAATAATTGATCAAATCCGATCTAAGTAATAATTATCTGTTTTTTTGTTAAAAGTTACTCACTTCTTGCTCAAAAAAAGATTTTGTAATAATGAGAAATAATCAAACAACACGTAAGTAATTCCCGAAATTGTTATTATCCAAATTTTATCTACAATAAGATAAAAATTGCGAAAACTTTAAATTATTTTATAGACAATTGGGTTAGATTGATTAATATACAAATTAATATGTATAGCACACACTGAAAATTTATAAGTAACTCTCTGATTCTGCCATGAAAACTATTGCTATTGACCAAAAAACAGTTCGCGTTTTAGTTGTAGATGATCAAAAACCTGTCAGGCTCAATCTTAAATCATATTTAGAATCAAGTTCTGAGATTGAAGTCATTGCTCTAGCAGAGGACGGGGTCGCGGCTTTGGAAAAAATAGCTGAGTTGGAACCAGATATTGCAATTATAGATTTGGAAATGCCTGGGATGAATGGCATTAGAGTTATCGAAATTATTAACGAACGCTTTCCCGAGACTAAGACACTAGGACTTAGCAGCTATGATGACAAGGATTATATTAATAAAGCGATCGCTGCTGGCACTAATGGTTATTTGCTAAAAGGATCTTCTGAAAAACAACTAACCGAAGCTGTCTTAACAATTAATCAAGGATATTTTAAACTAGATAATAAATTATCAAAGAAAATTGCTCTAAATCCTAGTAACAATTCTGAAGAAGGATATGTCGCTGTTAATGTAGACAAAATTCCTCTCCCTCCAATGGCAACTCAAAAGCAAACAAACTTGACTGAGGCGACTCGTGATGAGCTGATTGCGATGCGTCAGGAAATAGTCGATAGTTTGGAGTCAAAAATTAATTCACTAGAATCAAAGAAAAATAAAATTAACCTCAGCTTCCAAGAATTACAACGTAAATTCTCCTGGCTATTAGCTTCACAATTAGTACTACTTTTCATGGTTATTGGTTCGACCTCTTCCATGCTACAGATGAAGCAACAAAATGCAGCAAATATGAAGAGCGCTGATACCGTAGAGACGACTACCCAATTAGATACAGTAGAGACCTCTCAATTAGTAAAATAATTAGCAGAAAATATGCTGGATAATGAGTAATGGGTAATGAGTAATGAGTAATGAGTAATGAGTAAAACTAATCAATGTTTAATGTTCAATGTTCACTGTTTAATGTTCAATGTTCAATGTTCACTGTTTACTGATTACTGTTATTCTGCCATCGTTCAATTCTATAATCCGATCTGCCACATCTAAAATACGATTATCATGAGTAACAATGAGAATTGTACAGCCTTGTTCTCTCGCTAATTGTTGCATTAAATCTACGACATCTCTTCCTGTTTTACTATCCAATGCTGCGGTCGGCTCATCAGCCAAGACTAATTTAGGTCGCGAGACTAACGCACGAGCGATCGCAACTCTTTGTTTTTGTCCCCCAGATAGGTTTTTCGGATAATAATTAACATGCTCGCCTAAACCTACTGCTTCTAAAATAGCTATGGATTGAGCTTTCATCTCTTGGGATGATAAATTGTCATGCAACTCTAAAGACATCTGCACATTTTGTCTGGCAGTAAGCGATTGCAATAAATTATGAGCTTGGAAAATATAACCAATATTTCTCCTAATCTTGACTCTTTGATGTTTCCTGGCTCCTACTAACTCTGAACCTAAAACCTTGAGACTTCCTTCCTGTGGCGATCGCAATCCGCCCATCAAAGTTAACAAAGTTGTTTTCCCTGAACCCGAAGGCCCTTTCAAGATCACAACATCTCCCATTCTCAGAGTCAAATCAATATCAAATAGGATTTGTTTTTTTAATGCTCCCTTACCAAAAAAGTGAGCTAATTTTTGTATTTCTACAACTTTATCTTTTGGCTTATTCTCACTTATTGATATTTCTTGTTCACTATCTGAAATTATATCCATAGTATCATTTATCATTAAACATTGACCATTGAACAGTTATCAGTTAAAGTTTATTACTTATTACTTATTACTTAAAAAATGTCTGCTGGGTCAGCCGCACTTAATTTTCTAACAGCAATAGTTCCCGAAGCACAACACATAATTAGAGTCAAAATCAAAACTGTAGTTGCCCTTTTGATAGTCATGGCGATTGGTAAAGCTGTAGCATTGGCTGTTAAAGCATATAATACATTCGCAATTCCTAATCCTGGAAGAAATCCGACTATAGCTAAGATAACAGCTTCTTGAAATACTAAACTGACAAAATAGCGATCGCGATATCCCATGGCCTTCAGTGTGGCATATTCTGGCAAATGATCGGCAACATCTGTATAAAGAATTTGATAAACAATGACTATCCCCACGACAAAACCAATAAATGCTCCCAGTGTGAAAATAAAGCCAATGGCCGTACTATCTTGCCAATAAGTAATGTCTCGCTGAATAAACTCTTCTTTCGACATTACCTCGATATCTTTGGGTAATTTATCTCTTAAATTTTGGATAACAATTTGCAGATCTGCTTCTGGCTGAAGATTAATAACTCCCAGGTCGATTAATCCTTTTTGCCGTTCGGGGAAGATTCTTAAAAAATTGATATCACTACTTAAAACATTACCATCAGCGGTAAAAGATGCACCTAAAGAAAATAATCCTTTAACTGTAAGTTTCCGAGAGGCTAGTTCTACATTGACAGAATCTTCTGAGGCTAATAAAGCAGGAATATCACCAAATTCAGCACGAGATTGATCATCAAATAAAATCACATCTTCTAATTTTACCTGATCGATATTTTCAGCTACGCCTGGTAAATCCAAAATATTATTCTTGGGATTGAAACCTATGACAAATAAAGTACGAGTATTTTTCTCAATGGGATTTTTCCATGATCCTAAACCAAGATAGACAGGAACGACTGATTCTACTCCCTCTACGGCCAGAGATTCATATAAACGACGTTCAGAAAATTGCTGGGTAAAACCTAACGCATCAGATTGAGGACTCATAAAAAAGATATCCCCGTCCAAGGCATTATGCAATCGGATATTACTGTCAAATAATGCATCTTTAAAACCTAATTGCACAAACATCAACATGTCGGCAAAACCAATTCCCGCTAAGGCAATTAGTAAGCGCATTTTTTCATGGGTAAGTTGTAACCAAGATAGTGGAGTCTTCATTTTTGCTAATAGCTAATGGCTAATGGCTAATGGTCAATGGTCAATGGTCAATATTCAATGTTTACTGTTCAATGAGTACGATCGCTTTGGAGTTGGTGAGAGAAGAAACGCGATCGCTACTTTCTGAATCAAGGCGTATTTCCACTTCTACAACTCGACTGTCAACATCAGCTGCAGGATCTGTATTTAAAACATCTTGTTTACCAATTTTCAAACCAATATGACTAACTTCACCTGTTATATCTCCGTCAAAGGCTCCAGTTTCACTTTTAATAATGGCTTTTTGTCCTATTTGCACACGATTAATATCGCTTTCGTAAACTTCTGCCACCACCATCATTTGATTGGTTTGGCCAAATTCTACGACGCCATCATCTCCAACTATTTCGCCTGGATAGGTATGAATCTTCATAATTTGGCCATCTGTCGGCGCTACGACATAGGTTAGTTTCAAATCTTCTTCTGCTTGTTTTAATGCTGCGATCGCCCGATCAATTTCTGCCTGAGCTTGCAACACATCGACATCCCGCACTTCGGCTATACGATCTAAGGTCGCTTCGGCTTCACTAATTTGCTCATTCAACGTATCAATTTCTTGTTGGGAAATCGCTTTGGTTTCTTTGATTTCCTCTTGAAGAGTATTTTCTGTTCTTTTATAACCAGCTTTGGCTTCGACTAATCTTTTGGTGGCAGTATCAACGTCAAGTGTACGAGATTCTAATTCTGATTCGGAAATTACACCATCGGCTTCTAACTTTGTATAACGTCTTAAATCATTTTCCGCTTTCGCTAATTCAGCTTCGAGACGTTCTATGGTGGCTTGTTTCTCGGCAGTTTCCGTGCGTAGCTGAGCTTCAAGACGAGCAATTGAAGCTTCATTAGCGATAATTTCTCCCCGCAATTGAGCTTGAATTCTATTTATTGTCGCTTCTTGAGCTGAAATCTCACCACTTTTTGCTCCTGCTTTAACTATCGCTAAATTAGCTTGGGCAACTTTGACATCTTGTCTGGCTAATTCTACATTGGCCTGCGATCGCGCATTATTATCCAAAACCGCGATCGTTTGTCCTTGAGTAACAAACTCGCCTTCTCTGACTAATAGTTGATTGATTTTAGTGCCGCCCAAATCAGGAGATGGCGATAATTGAATTGCTTCCCCTTCTGGTTCAATTCTGCCTAAAGCTGTCACAGTTTTTAGCTCAACTGTTTCTGTCACCGGCGCGATCGGCTTTACTTCTTCTGCTTGAGTATTATTTTTGTTGATCGCATAAATAGCTGTCCCGCCAACAAGCACTAAAGCACCGAGGGAAATCGGGATGAGATTCTTTTGCTTACGATTTAGATAGAACATTGTCTTTTGCTAATTGCTAATGCTTAATTGATAAATGTTTAATGTTTAATGGTCAATGTTTAATGGTCAAACTCGCGCGTTCCCTTGCACCGAACTATGCGGCATAAACGCCTGACGGCGGCGCGGGGTCGCTCGTCAATGTTTACTGTTAAATGTCAGAAGTGTGAGTAAAAATTGGTTGAATTCTCCCATTTCTAAATCGAACTGACTATCTCTTCCTTGGCGATCGGCAAATCCCATCATTGCCATATAAGCAACTTCTGCTCTTTGTTTAGCTGCGATCGCGTCAAAACCATAATCCTCAAATAACTCGGACAAATAACCAACTCGCTTATTTTCCAGCTCATGAACTCGCTTCTTCACTTGAGGATTTTTATTAGCCCAAAGAAAAATTGCTGGTTCAGGATCTGGTTCTTGGCAAACTTGCGAAATCAAAGTGAACAAATTCACTAGACGTTCTTTAGGATTTGTCGTTTTTTGAGATTCTTGAATTACAAACATAGTTTGCTCTTCCCATCGCTGCAAAATAGCCTCTAATAATTCCCGACGATTTTTAAAATGCCAATAAAAACTACCTTTACTAACTTCTAATTGACGGGCTAATACTTCCACTTTTACTCCTTCGACACCTTTTGATGTCATAAGTAACCAACCTGCATTAATCCAATCTTCTTTTGTTAGAGCCACTTTATTTGTCCATACGGTAGCGTATGTTTATAGTATAGAAACTCTTCTTTTACTTGTCAATACGGCAGCGTATGTTTTTTTTGATTGGGTCTATAACTTCTACTATGTAAGGGAATTGAGAATCATAGGCAATTAATTTTTTTACTAGACTGTACAGTTTGATTGCTTTTGGGTATATACTAGACCGTACAGTTTGATTTTGTCAATCAATAAATTGATGTATAAAAATATACAAAAACTCAAAAATCAAGATTAAGGATTAATTAATCCCTATAGGAGGGTAAACAATTAACAAAATGAGAAAACATC
>JBCCYD010000283.1:0-7895 GCA_039190385.1 Cyanobacteria bacterium P01_F01_bin.143
ATATCCCACCTCAAAGCTTGAACCATAGATTTTGGTGAAGATTCATATAAGATAGACCAAACCTTTTCTCCCAGTAAAAATGTTATCTTAAAGATAAATTTATATTTTGACTGACTATCATGTAAGCCGTAAACTAAAGACCATAGGTAATCCTCACTAGGATTCATAGGCTATAAGGCACAACCCAGCTTACATTAGCACTCCCACTTGCAACGGAAAGACAATATTTCATGGCTAACCTGAATTTGCGGAATACAACAGCAAGAAATCAGCGACATTACAACTCAGAACATCCATTTAAAGATACGGCCTTGGGTTTAGTCTCTACGACAAGTTTTCCGGCGATCGTGGGAACAGCAGACATGATGTTGAAATCTGCTGAGGTCACAATGGTTGGCTACGAAAAAATTGGTAGTGGTCATTGCACAGCAGTGATTCGAGGCAATATCGCTGATGTGAGATTAGCCGTCGAAGAAGGAGCCAAAACCGCAGAAAAGTTTGGTCAACTGCTATCTAAGCTGGTAATTGCTCGTCCCATGCCCAATTTAGAGGCAATATTTCCCATTGGTTCCCAACTAGTCGAATTAATTCAGAAAAGAAGAGGATATAGTCGTCTGAGCAATCGTTCCATTGGTTTACTCGAAACACGGGGCTTCCCCGCAATGGTTGGCGCAGCAGATGCTATGTTGAAATCCGCTGATGTTCAGCTTGCTTCCTATGAAAAGATTGGAGAAGGGTTATGTACCGCAATTATTAGGGGTTCGATCGCGAATGTGGCAATGGCGATCGATGTGGGAATGCAAGAAGCAGAAAGAATTGGTGAGTTACATGCGGTGATGGTTATTCCCAGACTACTCGAAGATCTCGAACATACATTGCCCGTTGCTAATTACTGGATTGAAGAACAAGATCCGCTTCCTGTATTGCTACCCAATAAGGTTGAAGAAAGAGAAAAAGAACCTATTTTATTACCAGAAAGACAAGCGCAACCAATGCCGCTTAAGAAAATAGTAGAAATTGAAGAATTATAATTTTGCTAATTGCTAATCGCTAATCGCTAATTGCTGATTGCTAAGAAGCTTTAAGTTGTTAATTGAATTGATAACTTAAAGCTTCTTACTTATTACTCATTATCTCGATCCTGCGAAGACAGGACTCATTACTCATTACTTAATCAAGTTGTAGTTTCGTCCACCAGTTCTGATTGATGATGATGAATTTTTCCTGTGCCATCACAACAAGGACATTTTGAATTCGGTGGCTCCTTAATTACGCTTTCAACTAGTTCAAGTCGCTTCAGCGATCGCAATGCATAATCAGAAACCCGAAATTTTAATAACACTTTCCTTGAGGATTTGATTAACTCCAAATCCTGTTTAATCAAATCAATTTCCTCTAAAAGTTCTTCTCTACTCATGAAATGCATGCCACTTCTCCTTAATTATTAATTTAAATAAAACAACCAATTTTTTTGCTAACTAATGGATTTAGGCATAAATAAGCTCGCAGTTAGTAATCATCAAAAATTGATTACTTATTCTTCCGCGCAGCGGCATTAGCTCTTATTTATTCTGGTAAAGATGCATCAGATACATCTAAATTATCTTCTTATTAGCTGCTTACAATTCCAATTAGTCAATTGCAACTCCAATATAACTCTGAGTTAAAAGTAACTTCCCCGCAGAAAAACGCTAAAACCCATGAAATATATGACTTTTCGCAGAAATGATCAAAAATTTAAATTATTAGCAATTTAACTTAGTAAGCTATTTAATTAGCGAATATTAATGACTAATTTGTTTCATCGGCAGCCTTATCAAACAAACCATAAAAAATTGTGGGATTAATGCCCAAATTTCTGACTACTAAAATACAAAGCCAGATATTCCAAAGCGCCATCGTAAAGCTAGTCGCGATCGCAGCACCTGTAATCCCAAATAAAGGAATCAAAATCCAATTCAAAATAATATTCAACAAAGCACTACAACAAAATACCACCACAGCCTTGTTCTGATAACCTGTCATAATCATCAAAAAGCCCACCGAGCCACATAAAGCATTAATCACCTGTCCTAAAGTCAGAATTTGCAGCGACATACTAGCATCCAGAAAATCTGGCCCAAATAGACTCAGAATTGGTTGAGTAAAAGTCGTCAAACCCAAAGCAATTAATACCGAAGGAATAAAAATCCAGATAGTGACGCTCGCAACCACCTTTTGCAAACCTTCCATATCACCTTGAGTATACAAAGTTGTAAAAGCAGGAGCCGCCACAATATTGATCATCTCCAAAATAAAACTGACCCACATCGCTGTTTTCACCGCAGCATTGTACAGCCCCGAAGCATCTGGCCCAATCAAAGAACCGACCATGACAATATCAGTCTGATTCAAAATTAGGTAAGAACCTTGCAATAACAACAAGCTCAGGGCAATCTTTAACCATTTAGGATAAGAATATTCAGGAGTAGCTGGCTCCACTTTTGTCGCAACTTTCCGCACTAAAATCCCAAATTGAAACGAGACCGCGATTAATAACGCTAAGGTCGAAGCAATAATAATCGGTAAGCTTGTGAGATCATCACCCCTAACAAAAAGGAGAAATCCTCCCCCTAACACCAAAATTGGCCAGACTACCTTAGACGGCAGATAAGCCAATGGGACATCTTCCATCGCCCTAGCGGTTTCTATCTGCAAATTGACAAACGCTTGCAGCGGGATCAGCCCAATTCCTACCAATAAGGGAATGCCATAAACAAAGCTGTGATAATGGTTTACCGATAACAGGATTCCCGCAGTTCCGATACATAACAGTAAACTAGCCAGCAAAGTAATGATTAAGCTACCCCGCACAATACCTCGCAAAGAGCCCCAGTTTTGTTTTACTCGATATTCTGGGATTAAACGCAGAACTGTCAGCGGTAAACCAACTCCCGCAGGGATAGCCAAGATTAGCGACCAGGATACGACATATTCATAAATCCCATACTCTGTTGTTCCCATCCATCTTGCGAGGAATACTTGCACTAGATAAGTCAGGACAACACCGACAACTTGGATGCTTAAAGCTACGACGGTATCCTTTGCAAGATCTGCTAGCTTAATATCACTTTGAGAAGTAGAGATTGAAGATTGGGTCATTTATCAGTGAACAGTGAACAGTGAACAGTTAATTTTTGCAGTGGGTCTAATCAGTGAACAGTAAACAGTAAACAGTTAATTTTTGCACTGAGTTTAATATCCTAGCTTCTTTAAGCTGTATGTCTCAGTCGGAGTTCAATCCCCAATGGAGACCTGATAACTGATAGCTGATAACTGCTAACTGATTGAAGGTTTTCGGCTAAATTTAACATTTTCCACAAAAAAAATCATGTAGGGGCGAACGACCATTCGCCCCTACAAAACATACATCTTACTCAATCTATGTATTTTATGTATTTAAAATTTTATTTGCGTTGAAAATATTCAATAATCAGGTGAATCCGAGGAGTATCACCAGCGTTAATCCCACCATGAACTCCAGCGTTATTAACTTCGTAGGCATAGCCTTCGGGAAAATGATATTTCTTGTAACCAACGATAAAAGTCACATCAGGACTAGTTTGAATTGGGATATGGATTTTGTGGGTATTATTAGCGGATTTAAACATATCAATATGTAGCGGAATTTTGGAGTGAGGCAATAACTTTGCCAACATGACCCTAGAGAATCCCCCTTTTTCATAACCATAGGGTTTGGTTGCAGCCTCCATAATCGGTTCTAATCTGCTTTTCCATTCTTGCCATATAGGATACTCAACGACATCAAGATGGTTATCGAAATTATTCACAAAGGTGAAGATGATATGCTCTGTGCTTTTTAAGGGCTTAAAGACATTATTGGGTTTATTGCTGCCGGCTCCTTGCCAAACCTCTACTGGCAGATTCAGAATATCTTCTTGGATTTGGGAAATATCTACTGCGCCCAATTCCCTGACAGTTTTTGTTTTCTCAGACATTACTTGTCTTTTAGCCTGTTTAGGATGAGTCTTCAACATACGTGAATCTCCATAAAATTAGTAATTGATTACAAACTTGCACAAAAACCACAGCAAACATACTGTAGTTCTAGATATTTACGTAACGATGTCTTAAGGTTAATTTCTGAATTTCTCGAATTAGAGTCAATTTTGTTTTCTCGACTTATCTCATCAAATTCAGCAACGAAAACTTCTCTTTAAAATCACGATAATGATTCTACTACAATTTCTAATCTACAGGAATTACTTGACCAATTTTTGTAGCCTGGTGAGCTTTTTGGGCTACTCTCAAAGCATAAAGACTAGCTTCTGGCTTGACATACAAAGGTTTATTTGCGGTTAAATAATCTAGAACCATTGTCGTATCTTTGGTGAATAAACCACGACGACTAACTACAGGAATCTCCATAATTTCTTGATCCCTGATTAGTTTTCCTTTTTGTCCTTCAAAAATGAGAGTTCCCTGTTCACCATGAATTTCAAAAGTACGATGACCATGCCAAAAAATTTCACCTTTACCATATGTAATATCGGCAATAATATTATTTTTAAAATGTAATTGAGCATTACAAAGACAAGATTTAAAATAGTCAGTATTGGGGATATCCCAATAACGATTATGGCAAGTGACGGTCTCTACCTTGCCAAAAAGATCGGTTAAACGATGAATCCGTGAGAGGGCCGCCGACAGGGGAAAACCAAACATTTCCCGATGATATTTCCAACTAGGGCCAACTTCTCGTTGAGCTGCGATCGTAATATAGCGAGCATAAAAAACCTTGCCAATATCGGCTAAATGCTGTTTCATTGCCTGATGCAAACCACCAATTAATTCGATATGTTCGACATGAAGTAATTTATTTTTTTGGGCGGCTAAAGAAATAATGGCTTCTGCTACAGAAAAGTCGAGAGCCAGGGGATATTCCACAACGACATGCTTTCCTGACTGTAATGCCGCAAGCGCGATCGCACCATGATCCCGATTAATCGTACAAACAAAGATCAAATCTAATTCTTCTCGATTAACCAGTTGTTGCCAAGAGTCTATGCCAGTTATAGGAAAATTCTGGCAAAAATCTTGGATTTTCTCAGGGCTATTGCCCGTAACGTACATTAATTCTGCTCTTTCATCAGCTAAGATAGCTTCTGCTCTTTTTTTCGCTGCATAGCCAGTGCCGATGATCCCAACTTTTAGAGATTTCATGTCCAAATACACATTATTAATTAATTTTAGGTATAACTATTAGTTATGGTTATTTTTTACATAAATCAAAGAAAAATTACCAGACTATGTATCTTGGTAAACAATTGTGAGGTCTTTGTTACAACCAAATCTATAGATTCAAATTACCACAGTCTATCGTTACAGGTTTTGTATAAGTAAAACTTATTTTAAGTTAAATTAAGAATCTCATTACTAATGCTGCTGACTCTTCCGATCTTTTTCGCGTAGTATCAAGAGTGGACATAAAATCTGCCGAAGCTAAAATCTATTTCTCAAATTAAAAATAGATGTAACTTCCAGTAAAAAAAACAACTACCGTTTCACTTATACAAGAGGATTAACACATGGCTGACTTTACAGTGACCTTGGAAACTCCAGATGGTACTCAGACTTTTACAGTACCTGATGATGAATATATTCTTGATGTTGCTGAAGAACAAGGTTTAGATCTTCCTTACTCCTGTCGAGCTGGTGCCTGCTCAACTTGTGCTGGTCAGCTCACATCTGGGACTGTTGATCAATCTGACCAATCTTTCCTTGATGATGATCAGATAGAAGCTGGTTACGTTCTAACTTGTGTTGCTTATCCAACTTCTGATTGCACCATCAAAACCCATCAGGAAGAAGAGCTTTACTAGAAATTAGAAGTCAATATTATGATTAGAGACGTTTTTCTTTTGGAAGAGCGTCTCTATTTTTATGCTTATAAAAAATATAATTCTAGGATTTAGATAATAATACTCCGCCACAGACGACTAATATCGAACCGATAAATACGGGAAGGGATTGGACTGTTTTCCATTCAGCAAAAAGTACCATGCCACCCAATACTGCGACCAAGGTGTTCATATTATAGAGAGGAGTGAGGATCGCGATCGGTGTGCCAAACTTCACAATAGAATAGTTGACCAAGGTTGTTGCTAATCCCCACAGTAATCCTGAGACAACAGCAAATCCTAATCCTGTAAAATTTCCTGAACTTTCTGGTAAATTGAGTACTTGCTTGGATAGTAAGCCCACGATAAAAATTACTATTCCAATAACCATTAAATAGGTCGAGGTTGATATTTTATATTCAGCTCCAGCTTTCATGGTAATAGTCGAAACTCCATAGAGGAATGCTGGGATGATTCCGCCAATTATGATGCCTAAAGTATTATTCGATATATTCATTAGTTAGTTTGAGAACAGAATCAGTAAATGCCATCAAATGCATAAGCTCTCAAAAAATATCATATATACCTTTGCCAAGACTGATAAAACAAAATAATCAACAGAAAATAGAATGGCTCTGATAACTTGAATAAACTCTATATTAGAATCTATTTTGCCAAGCTTTACTTTTTACATTAGAAACATTTGAATCAATTTTAGGTAACCTTTCGAGGAATAAGATTGTCAACTTGTATAATTTTGTTGTCACTATTATTCATCAAAGATAACCTAGAAAATATTATCTAAATATTAGGAAGGAGGAATATCTTCATGGTTTAATTTGTCAGCAATTTTTAGCGAACAATACTTTAGCATGTATAGATTTCAATTATTAAAACAAACAAAATTACTATTAATCTTATTTATTGGGCTTTTCGGAGGAATTATCTTCTCTGAACTCGTTAAAGCTCAAGAAACTCTAGAGCCAACATATTTTGAACCTATTTATCTAAATCCTGAATCTTTTGTTATTCCTACTGATAATACTAATGCATCTTCTCAGCCTGTGATTCCACCAACAGGTGATCAATTAGAGGCCCAAGATTTTAATATTTACCTGCTAGACAAAGGCGATGCTTTAAATATAGCTGTTCCCTTGTATCCAGAATTTAATGTCCGAACGAATTTAGATCCTGAAGGGAATATTGTCATGCCAATTTTAGGTAGAATTTCTTTGGCAGGACTCAGCATAACTGAAGCAGAAGATAAGATATCTGATCAATTGGGCCGTCGTTTTTTGCAAGATAAGCCTGAAGTTTTTGTCGATCTCAGTGCAACTCGTCTTTCTCAAATAACAATATTGGGAGAAATTGCCAAACCTGGGTTTTATAATTTTGAGACTGGCTCCCCTCTGGGTACTATTTTAGAACTTGCTGGTGGTAGCACTAAAGATGCAGATTTACGTTCGGTAATTGTTAAACGAACCCTAAAAGATGGCAATGTCTTGGAATATTCTGTAGATTTTTATGCTGCGTTGACTGATACTCAAGAATTACCGCCGATTATTCTGCAAGGAGGCGATACGATAATTGTGCCTCGGTTTAACTCTGAAGATACTTCAGATTACGATCGCGACTTGATTGCCCGAAGTACTTTACCACAACAGGAAATTAAAATCCGAGTTCTTTTTCCGACGAAAAGAGGAACCAGGTTACGCAATATAAATTTGCCTAATGGAAGTAATATTCTAGACGCGATCGCGACTTTTCCCACGGAGAATAATGCCTTAATTGCTCAAGATATTGCCCTCTTAAGATTTGATTCTATTGGCCAAGAAGTCATTACCCAAGAATTCAATACCAAGGAAGTTATCAATGGTGATTATTCACAAAATATTACCCTCCAAGATCAAGATGTAATTGTTGTGAGTCGTACTACCTTAGGTAAGGTTTTCAATGGGTTTAGTATCCTGACTCAACCGATTCGCACTGTCTTTG
>JBCCYD010000284.1:0-7888 GCA_039190385.1 Cyanobacteria bacterium P01_F01_bin.143
TAACCCTTTGCATCTTATCTCCTCAAAATTCAACAATACGGAGATAATAAAAATCTTCTATGAAATTATCAAATTGCTCAAAATGTTCTCTTTAACCCTTTCCTGCCAATCTCATCTCAAAAGTATGAGGTAGCCCTGATTAACCATTAGCTTTTTTCAAAGCAGAGAACAAATCCTGATGAACTTGCGAATTAGCACCAACGATGATTCCAGAATAACTATAATTGTCACAACTATGCAAAGCTGGTAAGGATACACAATTAAAATCTGTCACTTTGCAACCAGCTTCTTGAGCCATAAAAGCCAAAGCTGCACTATCAATAAACTTCCCTCTTTTCGTTACCCAACCAATGAGATCTCCAGAAAAAATACCATTATAATTAGGGAAATTTTTATCAGCACCATAAGAATTCTCTAGATCCAAAACCTCGTATTTCTCATTATCCAAAATTGGTTTCAAATAGGCCATATCCCATCCCAAAAGAATTCTTGGTTTGGGATTAGTTATTTTCAAAGGGATGCAAGCATCGAGATCCAAATCTAGACTGCCGTGATAAACTCCCTCACCACGAAGACTGTAATGATAACAATGTTTAGCTGGAGAAATAGCAAGTACGGCCTCAAAATTAGCGGCATTAAGAACATTAAGAATAATTTGATAGTTCTGATTTCCATCAAGATAAAACTTTGTCCCATCTATCGGATCGAGAGTAACCAGATAATCTCCTGGTTCACCCAACTCTAGCGAACGAAAGTATTTAGTATTGCGAGATTTTTCGTATTCCTCACCAAAAAAGCGAACATTAGGAAAAGTTCCTAGCAAAGCAACTTCTACTAAAGTTTGAATCGAAAGATCGGCATCGGTTAAGGCAGCAGTAAAAAAGTTATCTCCTGTGTTTTTATCAGGTAGTGACTGAATTTTGCTTTGAATGTGACGTGCATAACCCGCAGCGACTCTCAAATGAGGCAATAGAGTAGCAATAATTTCCCGAGGAGACGGTTTTAGAAGCATTGATGATTTTAATTGACCCGAGACGACAGTGAAAATTCTGACAACTCGTAAATTATAGTGTCTTTCTCAAGATAATGTAGACAATTAACTTTACTAAACAGACAAATACTATACGTAATCTTCACCAAAAATTCGTGTTTTTACTTAGCTCAATCTAGTATTATTCTCGTTAGTAATATTTCTAACATACCTATTTCTCTATATCTATTTCTATCTTTTACTTTAGGGCATGTCGTCAATTAAAAAAAAAGTGCCTTCTTCGGTGTTTTCACGACCTACTGCGTCGAAAAATAACCTCCATAGCTCTGCTATACAGAACATTTTTCTCCTTGTATCTCGCAAAAACCCTCTCGAATGCATCTTCTCCTTCAAATGACAACATGCCCTAATAAAAAAATTATTATATTTCACTCTATATATAGTTGCGAATGGGGCTTTTACCAAGTTATTCTCTTCAAGATAAGTTATGTCTTAGGGTTATCCGGCGTTGGAAACCAGCAGTAATAGTTTTAATTATAATTTCTCTCATAGGAATTATTACAACTTATAATATTAAATTTTTATATGAAGCTAAAACTAAGTTGAAATTTAAAAGTATAGATTTTAATTCTTTATCAAAAGATTTAGAATCAGAGGAAGCAACCCTAATTCCTGAGGAAAAGCAGGCAAATTTTGTTGGTACTGAAGTAGAAGTAATAGGTTCTATTCCTCTGATAGAAAAGACAATATCTGAGCTTCAATTGCAAAATAAGCAGGGAGAATTGCTTAGCCTTAAACAGTTTAGAAAACAATTACAAATTAAGCAAATTGACACCACAGAAATCATAGAAATTGCTTACCGAGACCCAGATCAAAAGATTGCAGCACAAGTAGTAAACACTTTAATCACCAAGTATATTGAGAATAATAAATCTGCCGATTTAGAAGAATTATCCTCAAGTAAAGATATTGCCAATAATCAATTATCCAAGACCAAAGAAGATCTCGAAAAGGTAGAAAAATCTATCGCTCAAATCAAAGAAAAAAACCAAATTATAGCACCTCAAGCCGCTGCAGTTGATCTAACAAAAACTTTAGAAGAAATTAGCCGCAAGATTATTATCAATCGCTCTGAAATCGCCAATTTACAAAGTAGATCAAGATTTCTTACTGATAAATTAGGTATGAATTCTGACAAGGCTTTAGTTACAGTCAAAGTTAATCAATCTTTAGCTGTGCAAAATTTGATACAGCAGTTACAGGAACTTGAATTACAACTAATTAAAGAAAAAAGTAATATTAACCAAGAAAGCTCTAGAATTATCGATATTCAAAGAGAAATTGAATCAAAAAAAGAATTGTTGCAAAATCAAATTACTCAAATTGCGGGAAATCAAGACGTAGTTTTATTTGAAAATTCTGACCTAAATATCATACAAGACTTGACTTTAGAGTTGGTTCAATTGGAAGCTAACAACATTGGCTTAGCTGAAGAATTAGATTATTTAGTAAAAATGGAACAAGAGAAAAGCCAAAAAGCAAGTCTTTTGCCTGAATTGGAATTGCAGTTAAGACAGCTAGAGCGACAACTAAATACTTCTCAAAATGCTTATCAATTACTATTAGAAGAACTGAATAAAATTGAGTTGGCTGAAAATCAGAATAATACTAATATTAGAGTGATTTCTTCAGAGATAAGGCAAAAGAAAAAAGAAGCTTACTATTTAGGATCATTGTTTTTGGGCTTAATGGCAGCGATCGCAGCTATTGTTTTTTTGGAAATAAGTGATCAATCTTTTAAAACGGTAGAAGAAGCCGAGACATTTTTTAACTATAGTTGGTTAGGAATAATTCCTGCATTCTATCCAACGGGAGTAACGCGATCGCGACAAGATAGCATTGCCAATATTGATATTCCTCAACTAATAGCAAAGGTAGCTCCAGTTTCTAACATTTACGAATCCTACCAAATTCTCTACTCAAATCTCAAATTTATCTGCTCTCAAAATAGAATTAAAACTATTGTGATGACTAGTTCTATCTCACAGGAAGGGAAGTCTAGTGTTGCAGCGAACTTAGTCTATATAATGGCGCAAAAGGAAGAAAAGATCCTACTTATTGATGCCAATTTAGATTCACCCATACAATACAAAATTTGGGATGCATATCATAATATTGGCATCAGTAATCTCATCGCAGAAAGGCTTTCTAGTCAATCAGTAATTCAAAGAGTAATGCCCAATCTTGATGTCATAGCTGCGGGAGAAATCAACTCAACGGGGACTGTGATCTTAGATTCTCCAATAATCCAATCTTTTATTGATTATTACTCCAATATCTATGACCTGATTATTATTGATAGTCCTGCTCTAGATACTAATGCTGATGCGATCGCGCTAGGAAAAATTGCTGATGGAACATTACTAATTGTCCAGTCAGGTCAAGTTACTCGCTCTCAAGCTAAATTTGCCAAAGAACTACTCTCCAAATCAGGACAAAATATTTTAGGTCTAGTCTTTAATGAATTTCAGTCTCCGATTAAATCTCACAACAAAAAATCGCGATCAACTAATGATTTGCTAACTAATCAAGAGCGATCTCTAAATCTAGAACTATCAGAAGCTAGTTTATGGGAAATCATGTCTCATCACCCAAGAGAAGTGAGAAAATTAATATCTAATTTAGATTCAGAGGCCTTAGATGAAATATCCTTAGCTGAATTAGAACAAAATATTGCCTATTTTGAACAAGAATTAGAAAAACTTACTCAAATGGTTAAAGAGCAGGAAGATGAATTCTTTTTACAAGGTCAAATAGTTAGAAAATTACAGAAACAAGTAAATTTAGCAAATACGACAGAAAGAACTGGGCTAGAGCAACAACTATTACAAGAACAAGAAGTAAAAGATTTTTTAGGAGAAACTTTGTTGGGACAACGTCGCAATCTTAATCAAAGAAAAGAGAGCCTAAATCAATACAGGGAATTTCTCTCAACCAAGATAGATTCTGAAGCTCAATTAAATGGTACTAATGAACACTGATGCCCATAATTAAATAGCAATAATAGTATGTTGTATAGGGCGAAGTGCAACCCAACAGATATAGTTTTGTCAGTTAATCAGCTAACTTTCCATTAAACTTTGAGCCGTTTCTAGCATGTCTGAGGCCATATCTTTGAGATCTTCTTGATTGTTTAAATATGCTTTTAAGGCTTCTAGGGGATCAAGACTATTGCCTAATCCCAATTCTGGTAACCGAGGTCTAGCTAATTGACTAATCAGTTCGGGGCGAATAGTATAGCTATGGGCTTTTTGTAAAGCTTTTTCAATTGTAGAACTATTAATGAATTCTAGTTGTTCCGAACGTAGTTTATAAATTAATCTGACTACTGAATTGTCAAGATCTTGCTGTTTTATCGCCGCTAAAATTGCTTCTTGGGGATCTTCTGCTTGTGAAATATCTATTTTTATCGTGCAGAAATCACGTACTGGTAAAGGACAAAATTCCCAGGTTGTATTATCTTGCTCAATAGTGACAAAAACATAGCCTTTATCTTCTTTTTCTTCGCTAAAATCAACACGATCTATACTTCCAGGATAAATTATCGGCGGATTATTTGCTGGATTTAAGTTTTGATGTTTATGGACATGACCTAATGCCACATAATCAAATTCAGAACGGATTAAAAATGAAACGGGAATAGTAAATCCTTTGCCCACAGCTAAGAATCTTTCTGCTCCTAAATTTGCTCGATCTGCCATTAAATGGCCTAATAATACAGTAGGAATATCAGGATCAAGACGGCGTATTTCGGCTTCAATAATTGGTTGTAATTTTTCGAGTAATAAATGATTGGTTTCTTCTACGGATAAGCCTTCTGTTTCAGGCCGAGTTAGTAAATTAGAATTATTTAACCAGGGAAGCGTTAGGATTTGAATATCGCCATTTTTTGTTTCGATGCGATGAGTTGTGATGCGATCGCCGACGATAAATCCCGGGACAACTAAAGTGCGATAAATGCAGAGACTCGCTCCGCCAGATCCTTGAGAATGTTGATCATGATTGCCAACTAACAAAATAGTGGGAATCTTGGCATCAGCTAAACGACGAAATTGACTGGCAAAGGCTTCGTGAATATAAGGTGCGGGAGTCGCATCAGGAAAAGCATCACCCCCAAATAATACGAGATCTACTGGTTCTGCGATCGCGCGATCTATACAAAGACTTAAGGACTTAACAAAATCTTCTAATCTAGTATTTACTCCAGTTTCAGGATTAACTTTTCCATGAGAAAATCCGCTTCCCATATGAATATCTGAAAGATGTAAAATTTTAATCACTTATTTGTGTCTCCAAATAAAAATCCCTACCTTTTACCTCTTACCTTCTACCTTTTACCTCTTAAAGATAGCCTAAACTAATCTGGCCAGGAGATAAACATATTTCGGTAGAAGCCCCAGGAGATTGCAGACGAACTTTTAATTTTCCTTGATCTGTAACTCCTGTCACGATACCAGGACAATTACTAACTGTAACGTCTTTCCCGATACTAGTTAGTAGTTTTTTATAATTGGCTAATATTTGCTGGCTGCCAATCTCCATGTACTGTTGATATCCTGATAAAATTCCGCTGATGGTGATAGCAGTTAATTGTTCAAGACAAGTAATCGATTGCTCGTATTTTTGAAAATAAGATTGTAAATTAATACCTAATTCTGGTACATCATTTACCCAATTAATTCCTACGCCAATTACAGCATATTTTATTTTTTCTTGACTCGTCCTTGTTTCAATTTTAATTCCCCCAAGTTTGCGATTTTGTAGGATTAAATCATTGGGCCATTTCAAGGCTACAGAAATATTATGACTTCTGAGCATCTCGGCAATTCCCCAAGCACTAGCCATAATCAGATGAAAATTATTATCTAAGGCCAGATCAGCAGCGATCGCCACTGAAAGATAGAGCCCACCAAGAGAAGATTGCCAAGTTCTGCCCCATTGTCCTTTGCCTGCTGTTTGCTCCAAAGCAATTACCGCGATCGGTAAAGATTCGTCTAAATCAATTAGAGACCAAATCTTGCAGTTAGTAGAGTCAACAATATCAAAAACATGCAAATTAATAGAATCTAATCCATAATTTGCGGCAATTTTAGCAAACTCTCCTTGATAAACTCCTAGCTTAAAGCTCACTTATTACTTATTACTTATTACTTATTACTCATTACTCACAAAAGGCTCTAACAAGAACGTTCATCAAATCTAGTATAAAACCCTCCATACTTAATCCAATATTGTTTGAGTTCATGATGTGGAGTGTGCAAGCTAGCTTTTGCTTGATAAAGAATTACCTGACGATGATTCCCAATCCAAACTTTTCTTACTGGTTCAACCGCAATTAAAGTTCCACCTAAACTCCTGACACATTCTTCAAACCTTTCGACGGTAGAATATTCTAGGGTTTCAAAGATATAAAAATTACCAGCACAAATTAAATGTCTACTTCTAATCCAAGATTGCATTTTTTTGCGAGCTACTGGTGGCAGCATACTCTGTTTTAGCTCCGAGGTAATCATAAAGTTTATTTGTTATATAAAAATTATCTTTATAGTCGAGACAAGGGTAGCTCATTTGCAAAATTAGTTCGCTTTTCAAATTTCAAAGGCCCTTTTGCTGAACCCCAAACTTGTTCTCCTGTATTGAGATCCATTCCTCGATCCCAACTGATCCAAGTTGTTTCCGTTATTTCAACATCACTAACTAAATAGGTTTCAACACCTTTACGGTTAATTAAACATTTATTTCCTGGTTCAACACCTCCACGGAAAATCCCGCCTTCTTGTTTAAATACCATTGAGCAGTTATAACGTCTTTCAATAGCTGTAGGACTAATCGTGGGAATAATATCTCTATTATGTCCTGCTCCTGCATAAAGTACAGGATCTTTAAGGCTATAATTTTCAATGTAAATATGATCTCCTTTATCTATAAGACGATGTATTCCTTGTCGATAAGGTGTCCAGAGATCGTAGTCATAAACCTGTTCGGAGTAAAAGCCGATCGCGTTAAAAAATTCCCACGGTAAAGGTCGAAAAAAAACTCTAATATGGGCATAATCTTTCGAATTAGCAAAGGCTTGTTTTTGATTGCTAAAATCTCCCGCCATTACTTTAGCTAGATTGATTAGCAAACTCGATTCGGTATCTCTAGATTGATCGCTTGTTATCAACATCTTATGGTTTTAAAAAAGAATATTTAAATTTATATTTTATCCCTAAGCATTTTTCAGCGATCGAATTTCTGAGGAAAAAGATGCTGTCGTCACCCCTGTTCCACTACTGGTTTTGATCAAAGAAACTCTAAAGCGTAAGTTGGGGGTCGCAAACCAAATTTTTTCTTCTGCGGCTGCGCGATCGTATTTAGTCAGTAAAACGAAAGTTCCATCTTCTCTAATCTCATATTCGCCTATAGAAGGAATGGTTTCAGCATAACCCTGTTCTCTGAGTAATTTCCCCTTAGTAAGATCATCACCATAAGGAATTGGCACCAGAATTGTCGAGCCGGACATTGTTTCTGGTTCATCTTCATCCCAATCAGATTCGCCTTCCCAAGACATCTTAAAAGGACTAGTGGCTAATTTAGGATCAATATCATTAATTTTGCAAAGTTCTATAACCTGAGAATCCTCTGCTTCTAAACCGATAATTTCTATCTCGGAGGTTACGGCTTCAAAATGTTGAAAAGCTAGATGATGGGCACTTCTTTGCGATCGCCACTCCCCCAGCGAAAGCTTCACAAATTCCACAATATCCATTTAAGTTTAATTAATTATTTTTTATTATTATTTTATTAATTTTTATAGTGTTCGTGGGGACATCTCCCTAGAGAAGTCCCCACAAA
>JBCCYD010000285.1:0-7876 GCA_039190385.1 Cyanobacteria bacterium P01_F01_bin.143
CTTGTTTGTGATAGTCAGGGAATGGCTCATCAGCAGAAATTATATATTCTGAGCTGATTGAGCAAGCATTCACTGGTGACTTACGAGAACGGCACCAATCCTTACGCTGTCCTAGTGCAAAGTTCCAAACAGATCGACAAATATCTAATGTCTTTTCGATATCGACAATCTGTTCTTTTGTGGGCTGTAATTTATACTCGTAATTTATTGTTAGCATGTAGCTATTATAGCTTACATGTAAGAAATTAGTGTGTAAAGATTTACTTGAGTTAATATACCGAGAGTATTACGTCCTGAAGGACGGGGTTTTAGACCCATGATTTCGGATAAATTTTTGTATTAGCTTGGCTGCGATTAAAATATCGGTAATAGAACTAAGATCCCGAAGCTGCATAAATTACTTTGGCTGAATCAAGAATATGATTTTTACGAAGATGATTTTGGCTGCGTTCAATTCCTTTTTTGCTTACTAAATCAACTTCTCTCCCAAAAATTACTTTCAATTCATTTTGCATATCTACATAGTCAAATAAAGTCCAAGAATTGTCTGATGAAAAATTAACCAATACATCAATATCGCTATTAGGGTTAAAATTGTTTCTTAATACCGAACCAAACAAAGCAAATTCTTGTATTTTCCAACGTTCGCAAAAATCAGTAATTTTATCGATAGGAATTTCAATATTTTGAGTGACCATTCTACTCTGAGTTATCATATCTAAGCTTATTGTATCTAAACTGTGGGATTGGTATTATTGATTCAACTATTATGCGATCGCGATAAGAGGAAAAGATAGCGATATAATGAGATTTACCTAGGCAAATCCGCTGAAATATGTCTCAAGAACTAACTCCAGAACAAAGACTAACTCAGATAGAAAAAATCTTACAATCAGCAATCAAGCTTAGTCATCGTACTGATGCTAAGATCGACAAGCTAACTGAAAAGGTTGAAGCTAACAGTGAAGCGATAAAACTTGATAAAGGCTTCCATCAGGTGGAGTCATTTCCGCCAGTTGCACTCATTACAGAAAATTACTCTACTGGAGTCAAACTAACCAAAAAAGAAATGTTGGCAATTGAAAATCCAATTCAACGTTCGCCCGAATTGGGTAAATGGTTGATTGATATTTATTACAATTCAGTTTGATTGTGGAATGATTTTTTCTCTGGAAGTCCCTAAACAAAAACTAATCATAGGCAAAAGCAGCAAGGTCTTGCTTGTGCTGATTTTTCCTCTCAAAATAATTGAAAATTGCGATGAACTTACCACTTAAGGTAAAATCTTTCTTATTATCTGCGCCAAACAATTTAAGTTCAGCAACTACGACTTCTAAGGATATTAAACTATCAATTGTTAATCTAAAATGAACTTTTTACCTAATTATCGCCCAAAAAAACTCTCTCTTGGTTTTTTGGAAAAAGAGATCCTAGAGATTGTCTGGGAATTAAAACAAGTAACTGTCAAAGATGTGCACGATCGCATTCTGGCCGATCCTAATCGCGAACTTGCCTATACTTCGGTCACTACAGTATTGCGCCGTCTGACCGAAAAAGGTTGGCTCCGATGCGAAAAACAGAAGAAAAAAGGTAGAGCTTTTTATTGGGAAGCTTTGATTTCTCGTCAACAGGCTCAGGCGATTCAGGCCTACGAAAGACTGAATAATTTCCTCGAAATTGGCAATGCCGATGTGGTTGCTTCTTTTGCTGATAGTTTGGATACTACTAGTGTTGAGAAATTAGAAGCGATTGCGGAAAAGCTTAAAAAACTTCGTCAAACTCGCGCGTTCCCAAATCGAGGAGACCTCGATGGGGTCGCTCGTCAACAAAAACAATAGGAGGAATCGGATCATGCATTTAATGATGATTGCGATCGCTTTGCTCCTAGCTTTGGCAATTCGTTTAATTCCTCTTAGTGACAGGGGGACTTGGGAAGCTCGCTGGCAGCGATCTCTTTTTGGCTTCTTGGTATCGCCTCTAATCTTAATTACTACTGCTTTAGCTGTTGTCTTTATGGGGACAGAAGGCAGTATGTTGGGATTACAATCTAGCAAACTGAGTTATGGATTAGCAGTAACTTTTTTGGTAATTACCATAATTTTTGGTATTCAGTTACGCGATCGCGCTATCAAAACTTGTCGGGAAATTAGTAAATATCCCAATCGAACTATTGCCGGGAATCCCGTAAAATATTTAGCGATCGATTTACCCTATATTGCTCAAATTGGTTTTTGGCAACCCCAACTAGTCATCTCTCAAGGATTATTAGATATTTTAGAGCCAGAACAATTAACCGCTGTCCTAGCCCATGAACAAGCCCATGTGAGATATCGAGATACTTTTTGGTTCTTTTTCCTTGGCTGGTTGCGATCGGTAACAGCTTGGTTGCCCAATACAGAAGAACTATGGCAAGAATTATTATTACTCAGAGAAATTAGAGCCGATCTTCAAGCTGCTCAAACAGTAGATTCTTTAGTTTTGGCGGAATCTTTACTGCTAGTTGCCCAAGCTCCGGGAGAATCTGACCTCTGTTTTTGTGCAACTTTGTATTCTGCTTTAAACAGCGATCGCTTATCCCAAAGAATCGATGCTTTGATTGGCACTGCTCAATTACCAACCAGAAGAAATCTTTGGTGTTGGAGTTGGCTCTTACTCGTATTTATTCCTTGGCTAGCAATTCCACTTCATTCTTGAAGTTACGCAAATCTACTAAAGAAATCCTCATTAATCTATGTTCTTAATCATTTTGATATGAGGAATTCCCGCTTCATCAAAAACCTCTCCCACTTGTTCAAAACCCAACTGTTCATAAAGCTCTTTAATATAGACTTGCGAGTTCAAAATCGCGGTTTGATAGTTATGTTCTTGAGCAAAATCCAAAGCTTCTTGTGTCAACTTTTTACCAATCCCTTTTCTTCTCGCTTCTGGTAAGACAGCTAATCTTTCAATCTTAATTATGTTCTCCTCAATAGACCTAATTCTCGCCGTACCAACTGGTTGACTGTCTAAATAAGCCAAAAGATGAGTTGCACCATGATCTAACCCATCAAATTCTAATTCAGGGTCTATTCCTTGTTCTTCGTGAAAAACTTTAGTTCTAATAGCTTTAATTATGGCTAAATATTCAGTATAAGATGCGATCGCAATTTGAATTTGACTCATGTTATCTATTGTCTAAACTGGCAAAAGCCTACTGCACTTGAATACCGCTGCTACCAAGTTTAGAAACCCACAACTCTAAATCAGAATCATTAATCTTATTTCTCACCTGATTAGCAACATCTTTCGCTTGTTCTTCATCTTCACATAGAGCAAATACCGTCGGGCCTGAACCAGACATCATAGTCCCCAAAACTTCCGCATCAGCAAACAGCTTTCTTAATTCTGCTACCTTAGGATATTCTGGCAATACCACCTTCTCTAAATCGTTATAAAGTAACTCGCCAATTTTTTCGCCCTGTTGTTTGACGATCGCATTCATCAAATCTCCCGAGCGCACGCGATCGCCCCGAGAAATAATCCCTTCAACATCAGAAACATAACTATCACGATAATTCTTACGATAGGTTTGATAGGCCCAAGGAGTCGAAACACCAATATTCTGATACTTAGCCAAGACAACCCATAAATTATCCAAATTCGTAATTAAATCCAACTTTTCCCCTCGACTCGTCGCGATCGCGGTTCCTCCAGAAATACAAAAAGGAATATCTGAACCCAGCTTGGCCGCCAAATCCTGCAATTCTGGTTGAGTCAAGCCCAAATTCCAGATTAAATCCATTCCCACCAAGACTGCTGCGGCATCTGCTGAACCACCTGCCAAACCAGCTGCCACAGGAAGATTTTTCGCGATCGTAATATCAACTCCGCCAAAATTTGCATAACTATCGGCAAAATTTTCACACATCAACTTAGCTGCGCGATAAGCCAAATTTGTTTCATCTACAGGTACTTGAGGATGATTGCAACGCAGTGTAATATCCTGTGTATCCTTAGACTTGATATCAATGACATCCGCCAACTCAATAGTTTGCAAAATCATCACCAATTCATGAAATCCATCAGCGCGATCGCCTATTATTTCCAAATAGAGATTAATCTTTCCAGGAGCAATTAGAGAATAGGATTTCATAAATATAAAATTTCCAGCTTTAAAGTGTTAAATATCAAAGTTTTTCCCTAAGTAAAAAACCCAACTCCCAATTTATAATACAAAATCCAAATTTCATGAAAACTTTTTGTAATACTCCAGACATCTAGCAATTTCCAACTCTGATTCGGGAATTATTAAAGTATAAATAGTTATAAAAAAAATTACTGGAAAATTCTTAATGCAACGAATATTTAGTCTTCTAATTCTCCCTTTAACTGTTGCTCTTATTCCCACCATTACCTCAGCACAACAAGAAAATGGCTGTTTTATGTTAGATGCAGCAGGAAATCCCATAAATCTAGGACATCTTTGTAATAATAATTCGCCAACTCAAACCATAGAAACTCCCCGACGCAATGTTTCCAAAAATCGAGACTCTAACGTTTTTTCTATTCCAATTAAAAGAAGAGAAGGTGGCACACCCGTTATTGATGTGCAATTTAACAAAAAATATACCTTTGAAATGCTCTTTGATACGGGAGCTAGTCTAACTATTATCACAGCGCCAATGGCAAGAACTCTTAAAATTAAACCCCAAGGAAGTTTACCCTTTCAAACTGCTAGTAATAATCGTATTTACTTTGAAATTGGTACTATTCCTTCTGTGAATACTGGAGGCGTAGTTAGTAAAGATCTAGATATTGCGATCTCTCCTAGCATGAATATTGGACTGTTAGGACAAAATTTCTACAATCAATATGATATCACCATTAAATATGGAACAATTGAATTGCGACCTAGATAATTATTGAACGAAGGCAGAGGGCAGAAGTAATATTTACTGGCTGAGATCTTAAAAAAGACAGTAAATAATCAAAAAAAAGTAGGGATATCAAAATTATGACATCCCTACAATAATTTTAAATTATCTAATTTTGAGCAATTTCAATTCAGACTACTAGAAAGTGAAGGTAGTTCTAAGAACACCAATTACCGCATCATCGTCATCGGAGTTTCCATTAGGAGCAATAATGTAAATTACACCAGGAGTAAGAGAAACATTATCATTGAGTTGATACTTATAGAAACCTTCAAGGTGAATAGGATTATCTTCCGACTCTGCATAAGGTTCTACACCGGCAATAAGTGCACCCAAGTTACCTTCTTTTCCAAGGTCAGGGAATGCTAATCCAACACCATAGGACCAAATATCATTATCACCATTGCCGCTAGTAGCATCTGCTTGGGTCAATACACCAAAAGCATTAAATGCCACTTTAGAATCCAACAAGGTCAAAGCTGCTTCAACACCATAGGAATTAGTGTTAATTGTTTGGCCATTCAAAGGATCACTCGCACTGCTGGTTCCAACACCCAAATCGAAGATGCCACTACCATTTTGGAAATATCCACGAACATAAGTCGCTGCTAACTGGATGTTGTCATTGGGAGTAAGAGTAATCTGACCTAAAGCAGCAAAATCGCCATTAAACAGACCATTAGTTGCAGATGGGTCGAATGAGTTATCTCCAAAATAACCAGCACTCACAGTTACGGCATCAGCAAGTGAGAAGTTCACACCAACACCACCACCAGCAGCAAGACCAATTTTATAAATAGGACTAGACTCACCAAAGCTAGATAGAGAGCCAGTCGCGCCAGTAAAGCTATCTAGGTAAGGACTAACTGTGGGAACAAAATCTTGCCAAAGAGGGAATGCAGCGGGTAAATAAACATCGATTTTGTCACCAATGGGGAAATAATAAGCTAACCAACCCAGTTCAACATTATTACCGTTATTGAAACTATGAGTAAAGGCTCCAGTTTCAATACCGTTAAAGGTTGCTGCATTACCAGCATCTATTCTAGTGTACAAAGAATCTTTCCCAGTGAAACTAGAAACAAATGCTAAACGAACTCTATCTTGAAATACTGCTTGGTTATCATAATTGAATTCTTGGGCCAGACTAAAGACTACTTCACCTTGTAGTTTTGTAGTAGTCGAGAATTGACGATCCTCCAAAAATGCAGTACGACCTTCCAAACTATCAACTCGACCACCAAGAGTAGCAAGTTCTGCTTCAAATTCTTGAAGCAATCTATTAACAGTTTCGATGTCTTCTCTAGCTACAGCCTCAGAAGAAGCAATCAAACGTTCAATCTGGTTCAAACAGGCGTTTAATCCAGCTGCAAACTCATAACGGCTTAAAGCTCTATTTCCTTTGTAAGTTTGATCAGGATAACCTACAATACAACCATAACGATCAACTAAACTGCGTAATGCTTCATAAGCCCAGTCCGCAGGAGAAACGTCTCTAAGTTGATTAACATTAGTGACTTGACTAACAGAGTTAGTTCTGCCTTCGCTACTATAGCTGCGAAGTTGTCTAAGCATTTGACTATTATCTGTTTGCGCATTCACTGTAGAACCCATAACGATTCCAGCAATTACAGGAGCGCCCAGAAGTACATTACGTAATAATTTCGACATAATCCTCACACCTTAAAGTATTATTTCAGATTTTTAAGAGCTATACACTAGAAATAAAGAATATAGCTTTTAATCTACACCAACGTTAAGTATAGACTTCTTTTTTTTAACTGACAAATATCCACTCATTAGAGTAGCAAATATTCTTTGTGAAGTGATGTATTCTGATATACAAATTAACACTTCTAAAATTTATAGGAATTTCATGCTCAAGTCCAACCAATGAGAACGGGTAATTGGAGCACTACTAGAGATATAGTCAACTCCAGTTCTCGCGATCGCATTGATACTATCTAAAGTAATATTTCCCGAAGCTTCAATTCTGATCTTTTTTTCTACAGAACGAATTAGTTTTACAGCTTGAGTCATCATTTTTAAGGTCATGTTGTCGAGCATAATGATATCTGCCCCATGTTTAATCGCTTCTCGCACCTCATCTAAGTTGCTAGTTTCTACTTCAACAGTCAAAGGATAGGGCATATTGCCGTGAATTAGAGCGATCGCTTGAGCAATTCCACCTACTGCCTTAATATGATTGTCTTTAATCATGACCGCATCATCCAAGCCCAGCCGATGATTAACTGCGCCGCCAACGCGAGTCGCATACTTTTCCAAAATCCTTAAACCTGGAGTAGTTTTACGAGTATCAACCAATTGTGCTGGTAAATTTTCAATCCGATCCACATATTTTTTCGTTGCTGTCGCAATTCCACTCAATCGCATAGCCAAATTCAAAGCCGTTCTTTCGCCAACCAACAAAGCTTCGAGCTTCCCTGAAATCTCAGCAATTTTAGTTCCTGAACTACAAAAATGACCTTCTGAAACAGCAGGAGTAAAAATAATTTCGGGATCTAGGAGAGAAAATACCTTAGCGGCAATGTTTAATCCAGCAACTAGCCCATCTTCTTTGATGACCCATTCAGCTCGTCCCTGACGATCACGGAGCAATAAACCTTGGGTTGTGACATCTCCTCTCCCAATATCTTCCAATATCCATTGACGTAAAAGAGATTCTAAAACTATTCCAGAAGGGGTAACTAATTCCATGATGCTATAAAGTTTTCCATTTTGCTTACACACGGCTCAGTGAGTATAAATCCTAAACTTCTTCTCGTTAAACGTAGTGAAAAACAAAAAAAGAAAAAATTTTCGAGAAAGGGGGTTGACAATGGGATTTAGAAAGAATATATTGGTAAATGCGCGGTTGAGAGCAAAGACGCTCCCAACAACGCTCAGAACCTAGACAAATCAATAGTTTGAAGACTTTAGACAGACATTAGTACCTGGATAAA